>NZ_JALUFF010000037.1 GCF_027052235.1 Thermococcus sp. | reverse complement strand
CCCGTTCAGTATCTCCTCCCTCATCGCCCTGAGCTTTGCCCTCTCCATCGCCACCACGGTGAGACAGTAGTCGAAACGCACCAATAAAAAGCTACTCCTCGATTATTGCCTTCATCCAGCTCCCCCTGAGGAACCATGCGAGGGCAATAACAGCCCCTAAAAAGTTGCTCAGGCCCATACCGAGCCACATTCCGGCAGTGTCTCTCGTTAGAAGGCCCAGCCCGTAGCTGAGTGGAAGCCTTATCCCCCAGAGCCTTACCATCCCGAGCACCATGCTCTTCTTCGTCTGCCCGGCGCTCTGGAAGGTGTTGTTCACGGCCGAGAAGACTCCGAAGAAAGGAAGTGAGGCCGAAAAGTACTTTACAACTTTGGCACTCTCGGCTATAACGGCCGGGTCGTTTATGAAGAACCGGAAGATGGGCACCCGGAAGAATATGAAGAGGAGCGTTCCAACGCCGAGTATCGTAAAGTTTATGGCCATCGTCTTCTCGGCTATCTCTTTTGCCCTATCGTAGAGCTTCGCCCCTATAGCTTGCCCCACCATTGTCCCCATGGCCATGCTTATCCCGTCTGAGAAGGCGAACATGAAGTTGGTAAGCCTGTTGGTTATGCTGTAGGTGGCGAAGGCAACGTCCTCAAAGTTCGGGATTCCATGTGTCTGTCCGTAAAGCCCGCCAACGGTGAAGATGACCCTCGTGAGTATAACGAAGCCCAAAGCGGTAGTGGAGTTCCCTATGCTCGCCGGAAGGCCGACGCGGAAGATTTTAGAGTAGAACCTAACGTCCGGCTTAAGCGTCTCTGGAGTTAAGTGTATCCCCACTTTCCCGGTGAAGAGGAGGTAACCGCCCACGACCGAGCCAACGCTGTTCGAGAACATTGTGGCCACTGCAGCGCCAGTAACCCCCAGCCTAGGGAAAGGCCCGATGCCGAAGATGAGGAGTGGATCGAGAACTATGTTGAGGATTACCGTGGCGATGTTTATCTTCACCGGCGTTTTGGTGTCCCCAACGGCCCTCAGGAGAAAGTTGAAGGCGAAGAGTGTGAAGGAGAATGGTATTCCGGCGAAGATTACCATCGTGTAGCTGAGCGCGTAGGGGTATATTGTATCGCTGACGTTCATCAGACGGAGCAGTTCTGGAGCGAGAAGCACGCCCGTTACTCCAACCGCTGTGGCGAAGATGAGCATGAGGGAATAGAGCGCTCCGGCGGAACGGTTGGCCTTTTCGTATTCTCTGGCACCTACGTACTGGCTCACGAAGGCGAAGCCTGCTGTGGCAAACCCCATACCTATGCTCATGAAGAACCACACGAGGGGCCAAGCGGTTCCTGGGGCTGAAAGTTCGATCCTTCCGAGTTTGCCCAGCCAGAATGTATCGGTGAGGTTGTAGAGAACCTGAACGAGCCTGTTGATTATTAGCGGATAAGCTAACAGGATGAGAGTCTTAACTATCGGCCCGCTGAGAATCTGCTCACGCATCTGCTCCACTTTACGTCTCATTGAGATGGCTATCGAAACGTGGGAATAAAAAGCTTATCGTGGATAAAAGAGCCAGTCACCAAGGCAAAAACGCCGATACCAAGGTCAAAAGTGGTTGTTTGAAGGTTCGAGTTGAAATCGCCCCGCGCTGGAAAGAAAGACAAGAGAAAAGGTAGGAAATCAGAAGTCGAGCTCGTCCTCTTCCTCAAAAAGCCTCTTGCGAGCGGCTTCGAGCTTGATTTTCTGCTCCTCGCGGTAAACGGTCTTCCTGATGAGCTCGACGGCGTCTGGATTGGCTGAGACGCTGTCGATGCCCATCCTGACGAGGAGCCTGACCATCTTCGGGTCGCTGCCGGCCTGGCCGCAGATGCTGGTCTCGACGCCGTACTTCTTGCAGACCTTGATGACGTGTTTGATGAGCTTGAGTACTGCCGGGTGCTTCTCGTCGTAAAGCTTGAAGACGCGCTCGTTGTCTCTATCGATGGCAAGGGTGTACTGGGTGAGGTCGTTGGTGCCGAAGCTGACGAAGTCAAGGCCTTCTTTTATGAGGTCTTCGATTATGAGAGCTGAAGCTGGAGTCTCAATCATGACACCCCACTCGACGTCTTTGTGGGGTTCGAGGCCGACTGAGCGAGCTATCTCTTTAGCTTTCCTTATCTGCTCTGGGTGGCTGACAAGCGGGAGCATGACGCCGATGTTGTCGTAACCCTCATCGACGAGCCGCTTGATAGCCTTGAACTCGGCCTTGAGAAGCTCCGGCTGGTCGAGACCGCGCCTGATGCCTCTCCAGCCAAGCATCGGGTTCCTCTCGACCGGCTCGTCCTCTCCGCCCGGAAGCTCGCGGAACTCGTTGGTCGGAGCATCGAGGGTCCTGTACCAGACGCGCCTCGGATAGAAGGCTTCGACGACCTTCCTGATGCCCTCAACGAGCTTCTCGACGAGCTCCTCCTCTTTACCTTCCTTGATGAACTTGACCGGGTGGGCGCCTATGCCGAGTATCATGTGCTCAGCCCTGAGAAGTCCAACGCCGTCTGCACCGGTTGCTGCAGCCCTCTCAGCCACCTCGGGCATTGAGACGTTGACCTTGACCTCGGTGGCAGTGATAAGCGGAGCGCCTGCGACGACGACCTTGCCCTCGGTCTTCTCTTCCTTCTCCTTCTTGACGAGGCTCTTGACTATGCCCTTGTAGACGACACCTCTGGTTCCATCAACAGTAACAAGCATGCCGTCCTTGAGCTTCTTGGTTGCCTCTTTGGTTCCGACAACGGTTGGGATTCCGAGTTCTCTACCAACTATTGCGGCATGGCACGTTCTTCCACCCTCATCGGTAACGATAGCACTGGCTCTCTTCATTGCTGGAACCATGTCGGGGTTAGTCATTGTGGTTACGAGAACGTCACCCTCTTTGACTTTGTCAATCTCGCTGGCGTCAAAGATGATGACGACCTTACCGGCACCGATACCGGGTGAGGCTCCAAGACCCTTGAGTATGACCTCCATCTCCTCGGTCTCCTCGACCTCCTCGCTCTCGCTTGGCACCTCCTTAAGGGTTGTTATTGGCCTGCTCTGGACGATGTAGAGCTTTCCGTCGTCCTTGTCGTAGGCCCACTCGATGTCCTGCGGATACTGATAGTGCTCTTCAATCTTGGCTCCAATCTTAGCGACTTCAATTATCTGCTCGTCGGTGAGAACCTGCTTCTCAACGTATTCCGGACCGAGGTAGTCGGCAACTTTGACGAGAACAGTACCCTTACCTGTCTCCGGGTTGCGGATGTACATGACTTCCTTCTTGGCGATATACTTTTCTTTTATCTTCCAGGTGCCCTTCTCGACGATATATTCATCTGGAGTAACGGCACCGCTGACGACGGCCTCGCCAAGTCCCCAAGCGGCGTTAATCATTATCTCGTTCCTGTCGTTGGTGACAGGGTTCGCTGTAAACATAACACCGCTGGTCTCGCTGTTAACCATCTTCTGGACGACAGCTGAGAGGTAGACCTTCCTGTGGTCGAAGCCTTGCTTGGCCCGGTAGAAGGTAGCGCGAGCGGTCCAGAGTGAAGCCCAGCACTTCTTGACCTTGTCTATAACGTCGTCATCACCGTAGACATCCAAGTATGTCTCCTGCTGGCCGGCGAAACTCGCCTCTGGAAGGTCTTCAGCGGTAGCTGAGGAGCGAACGGCGACGTAAACGGCTTCCTTCCCGAACCTCTGGCTGAGTTTGTGGTATGCATCCAGAACCTCGGTCTTTATCTCTTCGGGCATTGGGATGCTCTCTATTAGCTCCCTAATAACGGCGGTGTTGTCAAGGAGCTCTCTGCTGTCGTCAACGTTAGTTCTGCTGACTATGTCCATAATCCAGTCCTGAAGTGGTCTTGGCTCATCAGAGGCCTCCTCAAGAACCTCTGTGAGAACGCCGCTCTTGGCTTTTTCTCCCATTATCCTTTCGATGTCACCTTTGTTAAGCTTGACGTTCTCGACGAAGTACTTGTAGGCCTCGGCGGTAACACAGAACCCGGGCGGAACTGGTATTCCGGCGTTGGTGAGCTCGCCGAGGTTTGCACCCTTTCCACCCACGAGGGGAACGTCCTTCTTGCTGAGCTCCTCGAACCACTTTATAAACCTGTATTCGCTCATGGCGATTACCTCCGTTTAATTACTGCGGGTGATATATCGAGCGGTCGTTTTTAAAATTAACTATACAGTGCTGTTCTTTGATGCATAGAAATGAAAATTGGGAAAAACATGTCCATTTAGAAACTGGGGGGATTCAGGCTATCAGAGGAGTCTCTTTGCCACGAACACCTTGAACTTCCCGCCGTAGAACTCCTTCACGAGGACGTAGTTACCGCTCGTGAGGATGTTGAGGTATGTGTTGGGGTCCTTGTGGATTATCACATCGTATTCGGCTTTAGCTATCTTCTCCTCGACACTTTTCTTCTTAAGTATCATCTCAACGTGGGCTCCGGGATAATAGAAGCCTGCCATCGTGTAAAGGTAGGGGGACACCAGAAGCTCACTTCCGGTGTAGTGTTCACTCGAATACCTAAGCACCCTTGAATCGTACTGTCCCACAGCGTTCCAGCGCTCCTTCAGGTGAACCGCGTTGAGGCCAACTGGGATGAGGAGGAGAAGTGACAGCGCGAGAACTGCGGGCTTTTTCCATTCCTTTGGGTTTATCCTCGTTGGGAGGGCTTTTTCGGTCGCTTCAATCATCAACTCGACACCCTTGAAGGCGAGAATTGCCATGACCGGGGAGAGGAAAGTTATGAACCGCGTTTCCTTGTGGGTTACTGTGAGTATGCCGAGCAAACCGACGGAGAACCAGCTGAGAATCAGCCAGCCCTCCTCGTCCTGTCTCAACCTTATGAGGCCGAAGAAAACAAGGACGAGGAAACTCCTTCCAAGGTCTTTTTCGAGCCACTTGAAGTAGGTCGAGACGTCAATGGGCCTGTCGAGGGTAACGACGCGGGAGGCAACTTCGAAGGGCCTTAAAAAGCCCCCGTAGTGAAGGTGGCCGAGGTAGAGCCAGGGGGCAAGGGTGAGGGCCAGAACTCCAAAGCCCAGCCAGTATTCGCGCCTCTTTGTCCATTCCCAGTATTCGGTCAGCCAGAGGTAGAGGAGAAAGACCCCCACTATGGAGAGGCCTGTGTATCTGGTAAGTATCGCGAGGCCCGCCGAGAGGAAGGCTAAATAAATTCTAATCCCTTCCCTTTTTCGTTTTCCCGTGTAGAGGAGGTAAACGGCCAAAGTATAGAAGAAGGTGAACTCGCTGTGGACGAGCTCCCTCGTCCCCATGGTGAAGGCAAGGGGATTGAGGATGAAAAACGCCGAGGCCATTAGGGCCTTTTTCCCGTCCTTAAGCAACTCCAGAGCGAGCAGGAAGGTCAGGACGGCCGTGAGCGAGAAGAAGATTGCCGAGACGAGCCTAGCAACCTTAAGCTGATTGAGCGGATCGTGGAGGAAGTGGAAGAAGAGGGAGAGTGTGTATGGATAGAATGGGGGACGATACATCATGTAAACACCCTGGTATGTGAAGTTCGCCGGGCTCTTCGCGAGGTTCCTGGCTATGTCGATGTAGAGGGCCCCATCGTAGGTCAGGGTGTCCCAGGGGGGAAATGTCACGAGCGAGAGCGCGAGAGCCACCCCAAAGACCACTATTGACAGAGCCTTCTTGTCCTGCAAGATACCACCTCCGTTGGGATTGAGGCAATGGCCATCAATGCCGAGAAAAAGAAGGCGTCCAACCCTATCGGAACCGCCAGGCTGAGGAGGGTTAGGCCCATTACAGTTGTCTCTTTCATCCTTATGGAGTCTCTTAGGGCCATTCCAAGGATTAGACCCTCGACGGGCCCGAGGAGGCCGAGGTCGTAAGCGGGCTGGCCGAAGAGGGTGTAGGTGTAGCCAACGTCCCTTCCAAAGAGATGGCCAACGTAAAGCTTTGGATTGCTGGAGATGAGTATCCATCCCTTTCCCCATGGAAAGCCGAGGTTGAAAAGCCTCTCGTAGACAGTATAGGTAACCCCCGGCCTGTAGAGGATGCTCTCAGCTATGCCCAGATGCCACGTGGAGTAACTGGAAAGGGTGGCGTGATACCTGACGACTAGGGCCAGAGCAAGCCCGAGGGTTATCGCAATGAGCGGGCCGGGCCTCGGCCGTTTTCTTTCAAGGAGCAGACCGAAGGTGTAGGCCAGCGCAACTCCCAAAACAACCGTCCTGAAGGTCGAGATGATCCCTATGGTAATCCCCCAGAGGAGAACCCTCCAGTCTGGCTTAGCCGAGAGCAGAACGACCACGACGTAGCCCGAGGCAAGATACAGAAACCTAAATCTTGAAAACCTGCTTGCCGGTTCCATAATGGGAACACCGGCCAGAAAAACCCCTGAGAGGGGAAGCAGGATGAGGAGGGTGATTCCGAGGGCGTAAAGGGACTTTTTTAGCAGGGTATAGGATTCGCAGAGCACGAAAAAGGCAAGGAGGAAAAACATGGGAAGCGATATCAGGAAGATAACCGGACTGGTCGCGAGAAGAACGGCTGAAAAGAGGGAAAGGTAGGTTGTCCCCCTCACCTTCTCGGGAATCCTTTCCGATATAAAAAATCCCAGGGCCATCGAGGCGAGAAAGGCAAGGGCGTAAGCTAGGGGCAACAGCCCGGGCCTTCCAAGTTCCGGGAAGATAAACTTCGAGAGAAACGCAAGGAGGAGGTAGAGGAGGGCTATGGACCAGAAAAGGTTCTCAGCCCTCACGGACGACCCTCCACCCGCGATAGAGTATGTAAACTGCCAGAAGGAAGAGGGCATAGACCGGTAGGTCGAGGAGTCCAGTCTCAACGCCCACGATACCGTAAGCTAAGGTGGAATAGTAGAGGGCCTTCGTTATTGGGTGCTCAGCCTTGGTCAGCATGCCGTAGTAAAGGCCCAGGAGAAAGCCCTCGATGAGAGCGAAGACCCCAAAGTCCAGGTACATCCCGCCCAAGAGAGTTGGTGTTATAGTTGCCCCTGTGTGGACGTAAAGGAACTTTGCAACAAGTCCCCTGGGGGCGTAGCCGTGTCCGAGGTATGACTTCATCCCCGCCCACTGGAGTGCACCCTTGTAGTAACCGCTCCACCCTCCCCGCCACACTATGACGTCGAGAACCGAGACGGTGCTCTGGATTCTGGTCCAGAGACTGGAAAGCCCGTTACCCCTCAGGAACGTCACGAGGAGGAAGAGGAGCAGGCCCCCTCCCGCTATCCCGGACAGGGCGAGCAGGCTTTTCTTCCCGGGGAGGTTTCTCTCCCGGTAGTATGCTATGCCAAGGGCGAGAGCTGAAACAACGACTGGTGTTCTGTAGGCATAGAGGGCCACTACAACCGGGTAGAGCAGGGAGTAGCGCCTGCCCTTCATAAAGAGGTAGACCGACGACGGGACGCCGAGGAAGTAAGTGAGGGCGGTGAGCCTTGGGTTCAGGTTCGTCCGCACGGCGGGGTTCAGGAGGGGAACCTTGTGGAGCATGCCAATCTGAAGACCGACTATCGCGAGGGAGAGCCAGAAGGCCCAGACGATGTACTTATCCTCAACATCAAGCCCGTAGTCCTTCCATTCGACATTCTTTCCCCTCTCGATTCCCCAGGCTATGAAGATGGCAAAGGCAACGCTCACCGCTATCGTCTTGGGCTCGGCCAGTCCGAGGGCAACGTAGAGCATGAAGAAGAGGGGTATTAGGTGGGGCAGGTCACTCATCCCGCCCTCACCTCTATAATCTTGAGGGGCATGTTCCTCTCCTCCGAGTTGACGTAGAGAATCCCGTAGGCAAAAACGCGATAATCCTTGAGGTCATTCAGGAGGTACTGGACCGGCACCATGTTGGCGGTTAGAATTGCCCCCCTCGACGAGAACTGGTTTATTGTGAGCGAACCGTAGGTCAGGTAGTCGGCCCTGTATTTCAGCTTTCCGATGGTTATGGGGGAGACGTTGCCCTCAACGTATATCTTCCCCGAAAACCTGACAGAGTAAACCTTGCCCTTGGGAATCAAGGAGGAGAACACCTTTTCTCCAATCCCCTCCATCGGTGGAACCTCGTAGAGGTAGACCTTGCCGTGGTGCTCAATCCTTATCAGCCTTGCCTTTACCTCTTCCTTAGTCGCCTCCGGTCCCCCAACTGTCATTGGAGTTCCTTTGATTACGACCGTTATCGTTGAACCCCTGACGCTGAGGAGCGTTCCGGTGATGTTTTTGCCGTCAACGGTCTCTATATGGACTGTGACGTTGAAGCCCTTAACGAGAAGGCCGTAAGCTTTGTTTGCTGCCTCATATATCTCCCCGCCCTGGTAGTGCTGAACCACCTTGTTAATGCCAAGTCCTATGAGGGCTATGACAACTATGAGAGCTACGACTTTGACAGTTTTCATGCTCATCACCTGTTTCTCACGACGGCCTGTTTTTCCACAATGAGTTAAAAAGTCTTTGGCTCCCGTTACAGGAAGTTCCTTGAAGTCCACAAGCGTCTTCTAGAACATTTTCTTGTATACTCAAGTCGAAATATTTATATCGGAGACTGCCTAGGTTTCTAGTGGTTAGTAGTCCTACCATAGGCAGAGGTGGTTTAAAATGAACAGGAAAGCGTTGGGCGTGTTAATCGCCCTGTTGATGGTGGCCTCGCTGGTGCCACTTACGGTGCCGGCTCTGGCCACGAGCGGTTCAGTGCCCCAGAGTACGACAGCCGCTTATGCTCCGTCACCTAAGATACTGAAGGGTGGAACTTCCCAGAGTGCAGTGGCACCTCAGGAAAAAATAAATCCCGTGCTCCTTAAGGCAGTAAAGGGCGAACAGCCTGACCTAATCAAGACGATCAAGGGAGAGCAGTACGTTCCAGCGTATTTCGTTGCCACCGGGGAAGTGCAGGTTCCAAGGGGCGTCAAGGTCTTTGGATACGCGAACATCGATGGCTTTTACGTCTACAACATAATGGTACCCGTTGGCGAGAGGAGCGATGCACTTCTCATAAAGCTCGCTAGCATTCCTGATGTTAAGACGATTGACGTGGTTAAGCCAGAGTTAGTGGGCTCTGGGTCAGTGGAGACTATAAGCGCAATGGAGCTTATGCAAAGCTTTGAGAAGCTTGCAAAACAGTATCCAGAGCTTCAGGTAAAGCTCAATCAGATAAGCGCCCACAGGAAGTTCATAAGCTCCCTTTACGGTAAGAAGGACAAGCTCCCGTGGGAGCTAATTGACAGGAAGAGCCTCCTCAACACCAAGGTTCCGGTTCTCAAGTCCGAGGCCTCCAAAACTCCGAGGCTTGAGCCAGACGACATGTACGTCGTCAAGCACAACGGTGCCATGAACGCTTGGAAGAAGTACGACATCAACGGTAGCGGTGTTAAGATTGCAATCCTCGATACTGGCGTTGACTTCGGCAATCCAGCCTTAATGGATGCTTATGCTGTGGACACCAACAAGGACTCACCCTACTACGGATGGCCCATAATGTACGACCCAGGAAGCCTCTTCCAGTACTTGGCCTTCGGCACGGCGTTTCCGGATGCCCTCTTTAACTACGGCTTCATGAACGAGTACGCCAACACTTCCTATCTCACAGGGTTCTATACAATCCTCAGTGCTCCTTACATAGTTGGTTACTACAACTCAACCTACAACTACAGCGTCGTCTTCTCTGGGATGAGCCTGGCCAGCATACCGAACAAGTCAGACAGGGTAAAGGTTCTCGCTGACATACTCAACTGGGTCGCCTCGAAGAGCGGAGGAATAAGCAGGGTTCTCGTCGTTGACGACGACGGTGGCCAGAACAACGGTGGCAACTACCTTGACTTTGAGAAGTACTACTACGAGGCCCTCGACGCTCTCGGCATTCCATACGACAGGATAACCATCCCCGCCGGTGAGGGCCTTCCAAATGACACCTTCAGCAACTACGACCTCGTCATAATGTTCACCGGTGAGGACAATGAGTCGTTCATTGGAAATGACACCGAAGTTATAGCCAGCTACCTCAAGAAGGGTGGCAATCTTGTTCTCTTCAGTGCCGACTACCTCTACCAGACCCTGAGCGAGCTTGAGGAGAACCAGACCGCCCTTGCGAACTTCACCGTCCAGTACCTCCACATAAACGCCACGGACTCAATGCCCGACATAGGAATACCCACAGTCCTCGACCTTGGAACATTCAACGTCTCGGTCAGGAGGTTTAACAGAGGTATAGGGATGGTTTACGACTACACTGGCTATGGCTTCAACCTCCCATTCCTGATCCCGTCACTCATAGACCTCGCGGATGTTCCCTCCCCAATGAACGGAACTGAAGTCATCGGCGATGGATACATGGCGATACCTGTCATAGCCATACCCATTGGAAACAGCACGTACTACCTCCCAATCTTCGGCGTCAGGCTCCCGATGGACAACAACCTCAACGTCCCGCTCAAGAGCGGTGAGGTTCACCTTGGGTTCCATCCAGACCTGTTCCTGGCCTTCATGAACAACTTCTATCTCGCTCCGAACGTTCTAACGGCCGATCCAAACGAGCCCGGTAAGTACGACGAGGTTTACGTCTCACTCACGACCGACTTTGGAATGTTCGTTGACTTCAACGACGACGTCGGTCATGGTAAGGACAACCCAGTCGTTGCCTGGGACTTGAACGGCGACGGGTTGCCTGACATCTCGGGTGGTCTCGTCTACTACATAGCCGACGGCCAGAAGCCGATACCCTATTCGGACATCTACTACCAGAGGTGGCACCTCGCAGACATGGGCATACCATTCAAGGTTCCTGAGGCGGGAAGTCTGGTAGCATTCATGATTGATTACTTCGGCATACCGCACGGAACCGGATGTGCGTCCTCTGCAGCTGCTAGAGGGGACAGAGTATACTACGATGGAATCAAATTCTCTGGTATAATGTACGTCCCAGCCCAGCCTGGAGAGGAGTACCCAATCTACGGAACTGCTCCTGGTGCGAAGATAATGGCAGTCCCACTGCTCACGACATGGACTTCCAGCGTTGACTGGATGAGCGCGATGTTCTTCGCGACCTCCGGTTACGATGGCATCCCGGATACGGGCGATGAGGCCCAGGTGGTCAGTAACAGCTACGGAAACTCCTACACGATAACTAAGGGCTTCAACTATGACGACAGGTTCCTCTACTACTTGACCCACTACTTCGCCCCGCACGTGGCCATTCTCTACGCGGCTGGAAACGGTGGACCGGGATACGGAACCGTGACTGACGAGGGTGCCTCTCCGGGTGTTATAACCGTTGGAGCAGCAACTGACAGTGGCTATCGCGTCCCGCTTGGATGGGACAGCGGTGAGGTTGCATTTGGCGACGTCATCGGCTGGTCAGACGGTGGGCCTAACGGTCTCGGACAGGCCAAGGACGATGTCCTTGCCACGGGTGCCTACGGTGCCGAGGCTGACTACGTCAATTACCACCTCAACGGAATGTACGCCCAGTGGCTCTTCAGCGGAACCTCGATGGCAACCCCGGTCGCGGCTGGGATAACGGCTCTCGTCTACGAGGCCTACTACAAGGCTCACGGTACTTGGCCAACCAGTGATCTAGTTAGGGACATCCTCAAGAGTTCCGCAGAGAACATAAACACCGACGTCTTCAGACAGGGTGCTGGCTACCTCAACGCGACAAGAGCAGTTGAGCTGGCACTCGGCAAGAACGGAATCCTCATACAGCCCACGAGCTGGCAGCCGGGCAAGACCGACTATCCGGCATTCCCGAACGTGATGTATCCGGGAGAAAGTGCCAGCAAGACCTTCACGCTGACCAACTACGGCTTCATAAAGAAGGTCACCGTTGAGCCAATGGTCTTTGAAAAGATAGGCGAACAGGACTTCAACGTCAACGTCAGCAATGAGAGTAGCGTCTGGATCGACCTGACCCCGTACATACCGTCTGATGCAGAACTGATGAAGGTAACGATGTACTCGACCTACTTTGCCAACCCGTTCGTCAGAGTCTACTTCTATGACCCGACCACAGGAGAGATGACCCGCGTTAACGATGACGGCAAGGAGGGCAACATAGTCTCGTTCACCGTCCACGATCCGCTCAAGAGGGCCAACGGCAGGCTCGTCCTCCTCAGGGTCTACCCGGACGAGAACTATCCGGCGACCATAAAGGTTGAGTTCTTCAAGCGCGAGCCCTGGAAGTGGGTCACGGTCAACGGAAAGCAGAGCTTCACGACCAACTTCACCGGAAAGCTCACATTCACCGCCACGATAACCCTTCCGAAAGACACACCCTACGGAATCTACGAGGGGGCAATCTACGTTAAGTACGGCAACCACGAGTCGACAATACCTGTGAGCGTTGTCGTCGCCTCTCCGAGCGCGGACTTCGCCTTTGGTGGAGAGAACAGGACAAGCAACGGCCTCTACGACAACTCCTACGTCTACGGCGTCTACGACTGGGGATGGAGATACGAGACCGGTGACTGGAGGTTCTTCTACTTCAACAGTGAGCACGAGAACGGGGTCATAGTCACAGACCTGATGTGGGATCAGCCGGGTGACATAAACGTTCACCTCCTCGGCCCGCTCGTTGACAGCTGGAGTGTCAGCAACGCCAGCGTCTTTGGACCCTACACCCTTGAGGAAATCGCACAGGGATGCGAGGGTTATGCAGGGGGAGGCTTCTTCGAGCCGTGCACCGAGACAGGAAGCTACTTCGAGGAGATAGTGAAGGCACCCGCGAGCAAGGGACTGCACTCCATAGTGCTACACAACATCTTCCTGTACCCGCTCTTCGGTTATCCAATGAAGTTCGCCGGCCATGTTGGTGTCGCCTACACGAAGCCGATGGAGTGGAAGGTCTTCGCTAACACTTCCACCGGCACTGGTGAGATAGCCGTTCATGTCCCAGACTTCCTCGGCCCGATAAGGACGGACAAGCCCTTCGGCTACATTTCCGAGACGACACCGTACCTCAACATCGTTGCTCCGCCGACAGGAAACAGCACCTACTTCAACTTCACGGTGCCCAACGACACGATGAGCATAGACATAACCACGGAGTCAGTATTCCCACCCAACATACTGGACGTTGACTTCTTCCTCTACTACAACAACAGTGGAACTCTTGAGCTGGTTGCCTCTGCAACCACATGGGGAACCAACGAGCACATCCACGTGGACAACCCAATGCCCGGCCAGTACATCCTTGAGGCATACTCATGGGACAACGAAGCCCCGGGAGAAGCGACCTTCAGCATGTACATAACCGAGGTAGTGCCCACCGACAGGATTGGCGTTTACAACGTCACATACACCGGTGACGGTGACTACGTTATAGAGACCTACTACAACATAACCAACACTACCATCCCGTTCAAGGGCTTCCTCGTGCTCGGCACAATCAAGAGATGGCCACTCATGACGGTTCCGGTGACGATACTGCCTGCCCAGGCAAAGACCGACATCGCTGTCACAACCTTTACCTACACCGGCGACGTTGAGCTCGGAGGCGACCTCAACATAACCTACGCAATCAAGAACCTCGGAGAGGTCGATGCACCGATAACCGTGGAGTTCTACAGGGACGGAGCTGAGATACCGTTCCTTACCTACAACATAGTCCTGCCAGCCAACTCAACCCTCGTGGACAGCATCCCACTGCCGATTACCGATACCGAACTGCACGAGTACATGATAAAGGTCACCAGCCCGCTCGACTACAACGACTCCAACAACGCCGGTGTCTTTGCCGTGAGACCTGTCACGGAGCAGACCATTGAGGAGGCTAAGGAGACTGGTGCAGAGGTCGTCAACGCCCTCAACGGTGAGGTCAAGATACTCAACATCACGAGAAACGAGACCAACGAGGGTGGTGTCGTCAACATCACCTTCGAAGGCGACCACGGAACGGTGGCTACCCTCTACGTCTCGATACCGTCGAGAATACATAACTACACCGTTACCGCAACTGGCGCGGACGTCCTTGACTACAAGGTCGTCGAGGACGACGGAACCACCAAGGTCCTTGAGGTGACCGTCCAGCTCCACAGCGTCGGTACGATTGAGGTTAAGTACACCTACCCGGTCTCAGTCCTCAGGACAACGACGATGACCCTCATGATGCTCAACTACATGTACTACCACAACTTCGTCAGGTACAACGAGACCTTCAGCAAGCTGTACCAGAAGGCCCTCACTGCCGGAATAGACAACGAGACCCTCCAGAAGGCGGAGGAGCTCTACAAGATGGCGATTGCAGAGTACCGGGAAGCCACCACCGCCTCAGGAGGTGCGGTAGTCCTCAACCTCGGCGATCCGAGGGTCTTCATACACCTCAGAAAGGCCTACGCCTACCTCAAGGAGGCCATTGACCTCCTGGAGGGAGCGGGAGTTTCCTGAACTCCCAAATTTTTTAACCTCTGCTTTCCCTTTTCTCCCGGTGGTCAAATGATATACGTGAAGGTTTATCGCGTTCAGGGTGAAGTTCTTTTAGCGGCATGCGATGAGGAGCTTCTCGGTAAGACCTTCAGAGAGGGGGAGCTTAAGCTGGAGGTCAAAGAGAGGTTCTACAGGGGCGAGCTCGTTGAGGAGGACAGGCTCAAAGAACTGCTGGAAGAGGCAACAATAGCAAACCTGACTGGGGAGCGGTGTGTAACCAGGGCCATAGAGCTGGGCTACATCGATCCTGGGAGGGTTCTTCGCATCCAGGGTGTTCCCCACGCACAGATGGCCAAGCTGTTCCTCTAACTTTTTAAAGGCTCCGCCTTCCCCAAATCTGGTGAGACCATGGGAGGTCGCTTTTGCTACCGTTGCGGGATAAGCGAGGAGGAAGGCGGTCCGCTCATCGAGGGGCTCTGTCAGGTTTGCTACCGGAAGGAAAACCCCGTGCTCCTCATTCCGGATGAAATCAACACGGAGGTCTGTCAGAACTGCGGGAGCTACAAGAAGAGAGGGACATGGGTCGATCCAAAGAGCTACGACCTTGAGGAGCTTATATTCGAGGTCGCCGAGAACGCTCTCCTTGAAGTCCTTGAGGACTCACTGAGCGAGAAGGTTAAGGAGTTCGAGGTCGTTTCAATGGAGGAACTTGAGGGAGTGGAGAGCCTCCCCCTCGGAAAGGCGCTTGTTGCCTTCACTCCCGTAAGCTGGCACATAGAGTACTTCCCTGCGGTAGTTACCTACGAGGTTCGCGTTAAGGCGAGAACCCACGAGCTCCAGCGCGAGCTTCACGACGAGAGGAAGTACGTCACCGTCTACGTTAGGCAGACGGTCTGCCCCCGCTGTCAGAAGTTCCTTGGTGGTTACTTCGAGGCTATCTTGCAAGTCCGCGCCGAGGGAAGACCCCTGAGTGATGAGGAGAGGAAGGCCATAGGAAAATTAGTTGAAGAGAAGGTCGATGAAATAATGCGCAGGGACAGGATGGGCTTCATACAGGATACCATCGAGAAGGAGGAGGGGCTTGACTTCTACATGGGTTCAACATCGAGCGCGAGGAAGCTTGCACAGGCGATAAAGGAGCGCTTCGGGGGTACGATAAGCGAGGCTTACGAGCTCGTTGGCATGGACAGGCAGACGAGCAGGGAAGTCTACCGGACAAGCGTCAGCGTGAGGATTCCAAAGTTCAGGAAAGGGGACATAGTTGCCGACAGAGAGGGTAACGTTTACGAGGTAACCGATGTGGGTGGAAGGGGAATCTCCCTGAGGAACCTCTCGACGGGTAGGGAAGAGCACAGGGACTGGAAGACCGCGAAGAGGGAGGGAGTTGATACTGTGGAGCACGAGGAGAGTGAAGCTATGGTGACGAGCATCGGAAGAGATGAAGTCCAGATGATGGACATGGAGAGCTACCAGACCTACGAGGTCGAGAAGCCCCCGATGGCAATCAGGGAGGGGGACGTTTACAGGATGGTCGAGGTGAAGGGGAGGAAGTACTTCCTCTCGAAGAAGGAAAGCTCCGATTAACCGTTTCTGCCCATCAACCTTTTTAACCAAAGGTTTAGAACCCCTTCTGGTGGTGCAGTCATGGAGAAGAAGACGGTCGTTGTCATAGGCGGCGGTGCCGCTGGAATGAGCGCTGCCTCAAGGGTTAAGAGGCTCAGGCCAGAGTGGGACGTCAAGGTCTTTGAAGCAACTGAATGGGTAAGTCATGCCCCCTGTGGGATTCCGTACGTGGTCGAGGGCATCTCGCCAACGGAAAAGCTCATGCACTACCCTCCGGAGGTCTTTATAAAGAAGCGCGGTATAGACCTTCACCTCAAGGCTGAAGTTGTCGATGTCGAGCAGGGAAGCGTCAGGGTTCGCGAGGAGGGTGGAGAGAGAACCTACGAGTGGGACTACCTCGTCTTTGCCAACGGAGCTTCCCCGAGGATTCCGGCCGTTGAGGGGGTTGACCTTCCCGGGGTTTTCACGGCTGATTTGCCCCCGGATGCCGTCGCTATAAGGCGGTACATGGAGGAGAACACCGTTGAGGACGTCGTGATAATAGGCGGCGGCTACATCGGTGTTGAGATGGCTGAGGCCTTCTCCGCCCAGGGGAAGAACGTCACCCTCATCGAGAGAAACGAGAGGGTCATGAAGAAGGCCTTTGACAAGGAGATCACCGACATCCTTGAGGAGGAGATGAGGAAGAGGATAAACCTCAGGACGCAGGAGATAATCCTGCGCATCGAAGGTAAGGAAAGAGTCGAAAAGGTCATCACCGATGCCGGTGAGTACAAGGCGGATATAGTCATCCTCGCCACTGGCATAAGGCCGAACGTCGAGCTTGCCAAGGAGCTGGGCGTCAGGCTAGGCGAGACAGGGGCGATATGGACGAACGAGAGGATGCAGACGAGCGTTGAGAACGTTTATGCAGCAGGCGACGTCGCTGAGACGAGGCACATAATAACCGGGAGGCGCGTGTGGATTCCCCTCGCTCCCGCGGGCAACAAGATGGGCTACGTGGCCGGGAGCAACATAGCCGGGAAGGAAATTCACTTCCCCGGAGTCCTCGGGACGAGCATTACGAAGTTCTTCGACGTTGAGATAGGAAAGACCGGCCTGACAGAGGCTGAGGCAATAAAGGAGGGCTACGACGTCAGGACGGCCTTCATAAAGGCAACCACCCGCCCCCACTACTACCCGGGAGCGAGGCCCATATGGCTTAAGGGTGTCGTTGACAACGAGACCAACAGGCTCCTCGGCGTTCAGGCGGTAGGTGCGGACGTGCTGGCGAGGATTGACACCGCCGCTGCTATGCTAACGGCCGGGTTCACAACTAGGGATGCCTTCTTCACAGATCTTGCCTACGCCCCGCCCTTCGCTCCGGTTTGGGATCCCCTCATAGTACTCGCGAGGGTTCTGAAGTTCTGAGGCTCCGGAAAACCTTTATACTATTTTTCCCAACTCCGCGCGATGTGCGAGTACACCTATGAGAATGGCAGAAAGTGCAGGCTGAAACCCCTTGAGGGGTCAAAATACTGCCCTCTCCACGTTCCCTACGAGGAGGGGGAGGCCCTTCTCGGCGAGAGAATAAAAGATGTAAAGGCGAGCACCTTCCAGAGGAGGCTTAGAGCGGGGCAGAGCTACTTCGAGGGCGTCTACCTCTACGATGTCTCCATAAAGGACTACAGGAGTGAAAAGGTTCTCGTCTTCAAGAACTCCACAATCAAAAGCCTCGTCATTGAGGACTCCGAGTTTAAGGGCCTGATACTCCTCAACACGACGGTCGAAAGGGTAATCCTCTTCCAGGTTAAGCTCGACTTCATATTCGTGAAGGACTCAACGATTTACGGGCTAAACATTCTCAGGGTGGATTTTGCAAGTCACGTTTCAGTTAGGGACTCAAGTGTCAAATACCTGATGGTGAACTCAACCCAGTACACCGGAAAGGAGGAGGAAGAGGCCTATGGCGAGAAGAGCGCAAGGGGCACGGTGGAGATTTCCGGCCTTAGGGACGTCCGCAGGATAGGTATTAACACCCGCTATCCCCTACTGAGGAGAATCCTTGAGGAACACGATGTCAAGGTCTCCGAGGCTGGAAGGAGAATGGTAAAGGCCAAATCCCTCGTAATCGGGAACGTTTCTTTCGACACCACTCCACGATTCAAAAGACAGGTTCGCCTGACGGTGGCGGGCTTTCACGGCAACCTCGTCCTCGAAAACCTTGAGGTCTTCGGCCACGTTGAAATAAGCTGGAGTCACCTGATTGCCCCAGAGTTCGTTCACGTTCTCATCCACAGCAACTTCATCCTCAGGAAGTCCCGGATTAAGGCCGATGCAACGTGGGGTCTGACCGTCTTGCCAAGTCTTCCGGTAGAGCTGACGGTTCAGGGCTTCATGATAATCGAGGAGTGCCAGTTCAGCAACCCGCACGCAGAGGAGATCTTCTACCGCCTCGCCAGAACAAGCTGGGAGAAGAGTGGGGACTTTGAGAAAGCCGACGAATACTACTACCTTGAGATGCTCGCCCGGAGGAAAATAAAGCTCCTTTCAAGGAGAAAAGGACTGAGAAAAATTCTGGACAGGGGCGAGGCCCTCTTCGAGTGGCTCTTCGCCGACCTGACCTGCCGCTACGGAACCGACTGGAAGAGGCCGATACTGATATGGCTAGTTGCCGTCAACGTCTTTTTTCCCATCCTCTTCTACATGACCGGGAGCGTCGAGGGACTCTCCTCCAAGCTCGGCTTCCTCGACTACGAGTACTTCAGCATCGTAACGGCTACAACCCTCGGCTACGGTGACTACCACCCGATAGGTGTTGGAAGGGCTATAGCGTCCCTTGAGGCCCTCTTCGGAATGTTCATGTGGGCGGTCTTTCTTACCGTCTTCGCGAGGAAGTACATGAGGTAGCGCAAAGTTTAAGCTCTGTCCCCTTTCAGTAAGATGGGGATAGAAATGGGAAAACTCAGGCTGGGCCTCATAGTCAACCCAATAGCCGGGATGGGGGGCAGGGTGGCCCTTAAGGGTACAGACGGGGTCGTTGAGGAGGCAATAAGGCGGGGTGCCCGTCCCATCGCCCAGGACCTTGCGCGCCTCTTTCTCCACGAGCTGGCCCACTACGAGGAGTCGAAGGACATCGAGTTCCTAACCGGGCCCGGGCCACTGGGGGAGGACGTCTTGAAGGACTTTAACTTTCCCTTCGAGGTTATCAGACACAGGGACATCGGTTATCTCGAAATCCTCGGCGTCAGGATTCCTGACACGAGCGGTGAGGACACAAAGATGCTTGCCAGAGAGATGGCCGAGAGAGCTGACCTGATAGTCTTTGCAGGAGGAGATGGAACCGCTAGGGACGTCTTCAGCGCCGTTGGAAGGAAGGTCCCCATTCTGGGGGTTCCCACAGGGGTCAAGATGTTTTCCGGGGTTTTCGCATCGTCTCCGGAGGACGCCGCGAGGCTGGTCGTTGAGTTCCTTAGGGGGAACGCGGAGCTGGTTGAGAGGGACGTCATGGACCTCGATGAGGATGCCTTCAGGCGGGATGAGGTTAGGCCGAGGCACTACGGGAAGGCGTTAACTCCCTACGCCGAGCTCCTCCTTCAGGGGGCGAAGGAGCCCTCGAAAACGGACGAGGCAGAGGACGTTGAAGCCATAATAGAGGCCCTAGCTGATGAGCTTGAGGACGGGATATACTTTCTGGGAGCTGGCTCAACGGTCAAGAGACTGAAGGATAGGCTGGATATCGACGGGACTCTGCTCGGTGTTGACGTGGTCGAGATAAAAGACGGGAAGGCCAGACTCCTGGTGAAGGATGCAACCGAAAAAGACCTCCTTAGGTTCGTTGAGAGGAACCCGAGGATTGTCGTTACGGTCATAGGTGGCCTCAACTTCCTCTTCGGCAGGGGGAACCAGCAGTTCTCGGCGGAGGTTTTGAGGAGGGTTCCAAAGGAGAACATAATAGTGATCGCCACGCCCTCGAAGGTTAAAGACGGCTTCGTCAGGGTTTACACCGGCGACAGGGAGGTGGACGAGAAGCTGAGGGGCTACATCAGGGTAAGAGTGGGCCCCTGGCGGGAGAGGATTGTCAAGGTGATTTAGAAAGCCGTTTATAGTTTCCCGTCTATTTCTCTCCGGTGAAAGCCATGAGACCGAGCCCGATTGCCGTCAGGATAATGGAACACGAGGGTGGGGACGTCTTCTATGACCCGGTCTTTCAGGGCAGGACCCTGAAGGTCTTCGGGATGGACGACTACCCGAGGCGCTTCCTTGAGTACATCGCCGGGGAATACGAGAGGATAGGCTACGACAGGATAGTTTTTGACACGACCGGTCAGTTCGAGGGGAACTTTGACACGGTAATCGAGATTAAAGACGGCCAACCGACGGGGATAGACCCGATAAAGTTTGCCCTTAAGGGGCTCATCGACCCATACTCCGCTGTGACGATAGTGGAGACCCTCTACGGCCTCGACAGGGCCCTGACCGATAGGCTCTATGCGGACGTCCTCTTGGGCAAGGTGAAGAGCGTGCCCGACGCTGTAAAGGCCAACCAGAAGTACTCTGAGGTGATCCTTGAGAGCTACACGGCCCTCGACGAGGCCTTTTACTCCGGAGACGTTCCAAAGCTTGAGGGAAGTGTCCTCGTGAACCTCGGCGAGACCCACAGCATAACCCTCGTCGGAATAGCTTTTCTGGCCCTCTCGGCGGTCTTTGAAAAGAGAAGGAAGGCCATGGTCGGACTCCTCGACGGGGCAGTTCTCGGCTACACCTCAGCCGGCAGTGCCGGGATTCCCCTTCTCACGAGACCGCTCAGGAAGAGGGTCACGGTGATCGCGAGTGAGTACGCCCTAGATGCTCTCCTGAACCTCGCTGGTCCAACGCTTCTCCTGTACCACGAGCCCGACGTTCAGGCCATGATATATGAGAGCAACGGTGTTCCGCCGGGTTCTATGAGAAAGCTCGTGACGAAGGGGCAGGGGGCCCTCATAGTTCGCACTCCGGAGACAATAGACGTCTTCCACGGCAGGGTTCTCCCCTGAGCCGGAACTTTTTAATATTCCCTGAACTACCCCTTTCGGTGGGAGGGAATGGTCTACCTTGAGCACGCGACGACTCCGGTCATTTTCGGTGCTCTGCTCGTCGTATACTACTTCTCAATCCCCTCAGCTTTCCTGCTCTGGTACGGGAGCTCTCACAAGTACCTCAGAAAACGCAACTTCCAGCTGAAGAAGCTCGTCACCTACCTGCTGGTGGCCTTTTTCCTGACGAGTCTCTCTGCCTACAAGATTACCTCGATATACTTCTACGTCCACTCTCCTGCGGAGGGAGAGCTCTGCCTTAGCTCCTCCTGCGTCCTTTCATCCCACCTGCTCCAGAAGTACGGGGTGAAACCTGAGACCCTTGAATCCGTCGGCCTGCCGTCGTACGGCCCGATGATGGTGTACAGGATATATGACCTCGGAACGAACGCCACGCTGGGCCTCCCGGTCAGGATGAACTACGTCGTGATAATAAGGCCCCTCCTGCTTCTCCCCTCGGCGGAGGTCAGCGTTTACTACATCTCCGGCGAGAGAGCCGTCCGTAGAAAGACCTTCTACGTGACGTGGCCATACTCTCCAGGGGATGTTATAACAAAGGCCCTCGACGTCAGGTTTACCGTTCTCATAGTTGGAGGCGGTGGGGGGCCGGGGGCCTAGCCCCTCAAGCTTTTTACAAGCTTCTCAAGAACATCCAGAAACACGTCAACCTCCCCAACGCTGTTGTAGACGTGGAAGGAGGCCCTCACGGTGCCGTTTATCCCGAGCTTTTTCATCACTGGCAGGGCGCAGTGGTGGCCAGAGCGAACCATTATGTTGTGCTCGTCGAGTATCGCCGCAACGTCGTGCGGATGAAGGGGCGGAACGTTGAAGCTGACCACACCGGCGTGTTTCTTAAGATCCCTCGGCCCGTACCAGGGGATTTCCAGTTCGTCAAGCCCCTCAACGGTTCTCCTCACGAGCTTTCTCTCCTGCCTCTCAATCCTCTCAAGGCCTATCCTCTCGATGTATCTGATGCCCGCCGCCAAACCTATTGCCCCGCCGATGTTCGGCGTTCCCGCCTCGAAGCGCTCCGGGGGCTCGGCAAGCCTGTAGTCGTTAAGGTCAACGTCCTCGATCGTTCCCCCACCGATTAAGGGTGGTTCAAAAACCTCGAAGAACTCCTCGTTGATGTAGAGAACGCCTATCCCCGTCGGTCCCATCGGCCCCTTGTGGCCTGAAAACGCTAAAAAGTCCGCGTTCAGTTTCCTCACGTCAACCTCCATGTGGCCGGCGCTTTGAGCCGCGTCAACAACGAATATCGCCCCTTCCTCCTTCGCGAGCTTTCCAAGCTCCTCCACCTCATGGATAACGCCGAGGGCGTTGGAGACGTGCTGAACTGCCGCCAATTTCGCGCCCCTTATCTTCCTCTCGGCATCGCTTAAATCGAGGTTGCCCTCGTTATCCCCTTCAATGAACTCCAGCCTCAGGCCCTTCCTCTTCGCCAGTCTCTGCCAGGGGAGCAAATCCGAGTGGTGCTCGTAAGGAGTGGTGACTATCTTGTCCCCGGGCTTGAAGATGCCCTCCAGCCCGAGAGCGACGAGATTTAGGCTCTCGCTCGTGTTCTTGGTGAAGACTACCTCCTCGAACCTCGCGTTGATGAAATCTGCAACGACCTTCCTGCTCTCCTCGTATTTGTGCGTCGCCATCTGGGAGAGCCTGTGAACCCCGCGGTGGACGTTGGCGCGGTACTTCAGGTAGTACTCGTCCATCGCTTTAATTACGGGCTTCGGAGTTAGCGAAGTGGCCGTGTTGTCGAAGTAGATGACCTCGCTGGTCAGCGGGATGTCCTTCCTAACGTCCTCCGGAATCCTCATGATACCACCTCCAGAACCCCGGCGCAGTCGTAAACGGCCCTTGCAATTTCCTCGCCCAGCTTTGCGTCCTCCAAAAGCTTAACGATTATCTTTCCGCTCGGGTAAACGCTCACCTCATAGCCCTCCATCTCAACGATGAGCATCATGCCCGGGATGAGCTTTTTGACAATGTAGCCCCTCCCCTTAAGACACTGGGCCGTTTTCGTCAGGTCTATCTTTATAGGCCTCTCCCAGGAGTACGCGCCTATGACGATGCCCTTCATCGTGACACAGGGCTTTGAGATTATCATCAAATCACCGCTGACCTTTGGACTGGGAATCTTATAGGGCTTTCCTGAACCGAAGGTTTGAAATCGGAGGTAACTGCTTACGCTTCATACTCGACAGTCTGAAGTGAAGGCATTGGCAAGGCTCAGATTTGGGGAGCTCTTGGAGACAATCACTGGATGAGTACATTTGAAAAAACTTGACGTTCTGACACACTCCTCAACTTTTTTAACAAAACTCTGGCAAACTCTTTCGGGACTTTTTCTTTCCCTTAACTTTTCCCCGCGATTAAATGTAACTCTACCCCTGATTTCGGCAAACGGCTATTTATATTTCGTCTTTTGGCTAATTAAGCTGACCTAACTTATTTTCGTCATCAGCCGGTTGTCACCTTGACAATCAACGAAAAAATTTTAAGGAAATTCCCCATCATTTTTCGAAAAATCGGGTGGTTGCCATGCAGGTAGGCGAAGGGTTTTTGAAGGAACGCTATATTCCACTGCAGGCCTTTCGGGAAGAGCACAGGAAGTCCATCGAGAACCTTGAGGAGTTCTGGGCCGAGCAGGCGAAGGTGATAGACTGGTTCAAGACCTGGGATAGGGTGCTCGATGATTCCAACGCACCGTTCTTCCGCTGGTTCGTTGGAGGCGAGCTAAACGCGAGCTACAACGCCCTCGACAGGCACATAAAAGCGGGAAAAAGGAACAGGGCCGCGATAATCTGGGAGGGTGAGAAGGGCGAAACGAGAACTCTAACCTACTACGAGCTCTACCGCGAGGTCAACCGCTTCGCCTCAGTCCTGAAGAACCTCGGCGTCGGAAAGGGCGATAGAATAGTAATCTACATGCCCCTCGTTCCCGAGGTCGTCATAGCCATGCTCGCCAGCGCGAGGATCGGGGCAATTCACAGCGTCGTCTTCTCCGGCTTCTCCGCGGAGGCTTTAGCCACGAGGATAAACGACGCAAAGGCCAAGGTGGTAATCACCGCCGACTACCTCTACAGGCGTGGCAGAGCTCTGAACCTCAAGGAAATCGTTGACAAAGCCCTCGTCGAGACTCCGAGCGTCGAGAGCGTCGTGGTTCTCAAGAGGGGTTCCGATGAGATTAACATGGTCGAGGGAAGGGACTATTACTGGCACAACCTCCTTGAGGGCGCTGAGAAATACGTCGAGCCCGTCCCGGTCGAGAGCAACCACCCGCTGTTCATCCTCTACACGAGCGGCACAACGGGAACGCCGAAGGGTATAGTCCACTCCACTGGCGGATACCTTGTTTACGTTGCCAAAACCATGCAGTGGGCCTGGGGGATAAGGGAGGACGACCTCTTCTGGAACACCGCCGATGTCGGCTGGATAACCGGACACAGCTACCTCGTCTACGGGCCTCTAACCCTCGGCCTGACTGTGATGATGTACGAGGGAGCGCTCAACTATCCAAGGCCAGACAGGCCCTGGGAGATAATCGAGAAGCACGGCGTTACGATATTCTACACCGCGCCGACGGCGATAAGAATGCTCATGCGCTATGGAGATGAGTGGGTGAAGAAGCACGACCTCTCAAGTCTCCGTCTCCTCGGTTCCGTCGGCGAGCCGATCAACCCCGGCGCTTGGAAGTGGTACTACGAAGTCGTCGGAGGAAAGCGCTGTCCCATCATCGACACATGGTGGCAGACCGAAACCGGCGGCTACATGATTTACCCCTCGGCCGGGATACAGCTACCTCCTCTCAAGCCCGGCTCCGCAACATTCCCCGGGCTGGGGGTTGATGCAGACGTCTTTGACTCGGAGGGCAAGCCTGCAAAGCCGAACGAGAGAGGTTTTCTGGTAATCAAGAAGCCCTGGCCCGGAATGCTCCTTGGAATCTGGGGCAACGACGAGCGCTACATACGAACCTACTGGCAACGCTTCAGCAAACCTGATGAAGGGGTCTGGATTTACTACCCGGCTGACTACGCTATGAAGGACGAGGAGGGCTACTTCTGGATATTCGGGAGGGCGGACGAGGTTCTCAACGTCTCCGGCCACAGGATTGGAACGGCAGAGATAGAGCACGCTTTAGTCCTTCACCCTGCGGTAGCGGAAGCGGCAGTAATAGGCAGGCCCGACGAGATAAAGGGTGAAGTGCCGGTTGCCTTCGTAATCCTCAAGGCCGATTACGCCCCGACCGAGAGGCTGAAGAAGGAGCTGATAGACTACGTCAGGGAAACCCTCGGGCCGATAGCGGCTCCAGCCGAGGTCTTCTTCGTCAACAAACTGCCGAAGACGAGGAGCGGGAAGATAATGCGCAGGGTTTTGAAAGCCCTCGCAAGCGGAAAGAGCCTTGGCGACCTCTCAACGCTTGAGGACGAGGCGAGCGTTGAGGAGGTGAAAAAAGCTTTGGAAGGCTTCGAGATGCGCTGAATGGCTTTTCTTTATCTCTTCCCAATTCGCCAAAAGAATAAGGAAAAGTCAGCATATCCTCGGAACGGGGTCGCCTTCAGGAGGCTCCATAAACCTTTTTCCACCGATTCCCGTCTCAAGGATGACCTTCCCGCGGTACTCTGGGATTACCTCACCGATTATCGCGGCGTTCCCTCCCTTCTCGGTTTTCCTCATCGCTTCAAGGGCATCTTCCGCGTACTCCCTCGCGACGACCATCACAACCTTGCCCTCGTTGGCAACGTCGTAGGGACTTATTCCCAGCATCTCGCTCGCGGCCCTAACTTCGGGCCTTATCGGAATGTCTGATTCCCTCACGAGGATTCCCATATTGCTCTTACGAGCGATCTCGTTGAGCGCGTTGCTCAAACCGGCCCTAGTTGGGTCTTTCATCGCGTGGATGTTCTCCCAGCCTATGGCATCCCCCACCGCTTTAACGACGTCCCATATTGGAGCGACGTCGCTCTTCAGCTCGGTCTCAAAGGCTATTCCCTCGCGGTGGCTCATCAGCGCTATACCGTGGTCTCCTATCGTCCCGCTGACCAAAACAGCGTCACCGACTTTGGCCCCGGCATCGCTTACCGGCCTCTCAGCAATGCCTATTCCAGCGGTGATTACGAACATCTCTATGCTGTCTTCAACGACCTTCGTGTCGCCCGTGACTATCGGGACGGGCACTTCCTTAGAGGTCTCGTCCATCGAGCGGAGAACCCTCTCAAGGACTTCCATGTCGAGGCCTTCCCCTATTATCATCGAGTTTGCCAGGGCTAAAGGCTCCGCCCCCATGACGGCCAAATCGTTCACCGTCCCGCTGACTGCCAGCCTGCCGATGTCCCCGCCCGGGAAGAAGAGGGGCCTTACCGTGTGGCCGTCTATTGTAAAGACTATGTGCTTATCGCCGAAGGGTATCGTTGCCCCGTCGTCTAAAGCGTCCAGTCCAATTCCACCGGCGCTCTTGAGGGTCAGCGTTTTGAGTATCACGTCCCTCAAAAGCTCCTCCATTATTTCTCCACCGGCTCCGTGTTCGAGCTTTATCTTTTCCCCCATCTTCAACCCTCCAAAAGGTCCTTTTCGCGAAGGTAATTGATTGTGAATTCCAAAAACTCACGGGCATGTTTTATCTCTGTCTGAGCCTCCTCTTCCGTCACCTGAATTTCAAAGGAGTAATCCGCAACCTGCCTTGTCTTAAACGCGAGGTTCACGTAGGTTAGGTATTTTCTGGGGACTTCCCCACCCTTAACGAACTCCCTCCCAAAGAGGGCAATCGCAGAGGAGTGCTTTGACACTTCTATTCCTTTCGTTCTCAGGAAAGCCTCAACGCAGTAGAACATGGTGTAATACGCCCTTGATGCAGCGAACTCCGGCATGCCTTTTCTCAGAAGCTCCTCTGCCGCTTTCAGACTTCTCTCGGCTTTCTGGATTATCTTTCTGTATTCATCGCTCATACTTTTATGCCCTCCTCCATCGCGGTGAGGAAGAACGGGTCTTTTGGCTCTTCTCGCTTGGGATACACTACGAGCGAAACCACGACTCCATACCTGAGAACGATATCTGTCATCAGTTCTCCCAGCTCCCAGTCCTCCTCTGGAGTGGGTTTCCTGCGCGTAATGACGAGCACGTCAACGTCGCTCCCTTCTCTGGCCTCGCCCCTCGCGTAAGAGCCGAAGAGGATGACCTCAACTAAGTCGTCGCCGAGTATCTCCTTCAGCTTTCCCTTGACCTCCCGCAGGATTTCTAGGAGTTCGTACCTGGGGATGACGGGCATCAGATAACCTCCACTTCCAGTTCTGAAATTTCAGCAATATCCTTGAAGTCAGAATCTCTCGTGATGAGTTTCTCACCGTTTGCTATGCATATGGCCGCTATCATAACGTCTGCAAATGGTTTGGGCTTCCCGATTTTTCTCAACCGTTTCTGGAGTTCAATCGCTATCCCAATGCTTTTTCGAGTTATCAGAAGCACGTCTCCCTGAAACTTTCTGCACTCAACCACAGGCGGGTACTCAACGGCTGTGACTTCTGTAATGTTCTCCCTAATTATCTCCCTCTCCTTTACTCGGGTCATGACTATGTTTGTGTCAATGACTACCATCTGCCCTCGCCTTTTCCCTTTTTCTCATTTCTTCTAGCAGTTTCTCTTCGTTTTCAAGGAAAACGCTCTCAGTGGAGCCGTATGTTTCAACGAACTTGAGGTACGTCTCCCTATCGACCCTACCAGATGAGAAAGCCCTCTCTATCTCCTCCTCAATTAGCTTTTCAATCCTCTTAACGAAATCATCACCCACCCAATCGGGCACTCTAATCGTGATTACCTTCCCCATCTCTTTCACCGTAGAGTTTTGCTCCATTCCAAACTTAAACCTTACAGCATCAAATCCTCCCTGCTCAGGTAGCCCTCAAGGTAGAGGCCACCAAGGAAGGCCTGGCCGACGTTTATTCCGTTGTCCCCGCGCGGAATCTCCGTCGTCGCGTGGAACCTCAGTCCGGAGGCTTCAACGACTTTTCTAATCGTCTTCACGATGAGCTCGTTGTAGGCGACGCCTCCACTTATCGCGACGTCTTTAACGCCGAACTCCTTCGCTTTTTCTACGGCAGCGTCCGCGAAGGCCCTCGCGAGAGCCAGGTGAGCTGAATACGCTATGTCCGCTGGAGGTGCCTTCTCAACGGCATCAAGGGCCTGAAGGAACAGCTCCTCAACTTTTATCAGCTCCCCTTCTACCGGGATTTCAAACTTTAGGTCGTTCTTTCCCTTCATCGCAAAGCTCTCCAGCTTCATCGCCGGTTCACCCTCGTAGTGCCTCCTGTAGGCGACGTTGAGCAGGACGGCTAATGCATCGAGAACCCTTCCAGTCGAGGATGCGTAGGCCGTGTTTACCCCCTTGGCGAGCTGGTTGAGGATAACGCTGAACTCAACCTTTCCGTACTTGAGGCTCTCAACCGCTTTGGGACAGCAGCGGCTTATGACTCCTTCAAGCTCCTCGATGGAGTAGACCTCGCTCAGAATCCCCATCAAGGCCCTCAGCGGGTAGTAGCTCGCCAAATCACCGCCGGGGAGCGGGTAGTAGTCTATGTGGGCTAATCTTTCGACGTCCTCGTAGCTCAGGTAGAGAACCTCACCGCCCCAGACGTTTCCATCTGCCCCGTAGCCGACTCCGTCGAGGGCTATCCCAACGGCAGATTCGAGGTTTTTCTCAGCCAAAACGCTCGCTATGTGGGCGTAGTGGTGCTGAACCTGGAGGAGCTCAACGTCCAGCTCGTTTGCCAGCTCCATCGCTAATTTCGTCGTGTTATAAGCTGGATGGAGGTCGGCTATGATTAAATCGAAGTCCTTAACGCGGAGTATCCGCTTGAAGTGCGCTATTGCCTCCCGCATGAACTCAAGGACTTCAAGCTTCCCCGTGTTGCCTATGTACTGGCTCGGGTAAACCTTCCCGTTCTTTGCAACCCCAAAGGCGTTCATAAGCTCAGCTCCAACGGCCAAGCCGCGGTAATCGAAGGGAATCTCTACCGGCAACGGCACGAAACCCCTGCTCCTCCTTATTACCGCCCTCCTCCCGTCAACGAAGCGAACAACGCTGTCGTCCGCCCTGTTGAGTATCTTCCTGTTGTGCAGGAGGAGGTAGTCTGCCATCTCCCTGAGTTCTTCAAACGCTTTCTCGTTGTCCTTGACCATCGGCATTCCCGGATAGTTGGCCGAGGTCATCACGTAGACCTTGGTTTTGCTCCAGTGGAAGAGTATGTAGTGGGTTCCCGCGTAGGGGAGCATGACTCCGATGGTGTGCAGGCCCGGCGCGAGGTTCTCGGGCAGGGGGAAGGGTTCCCTCTTGCGGAGCGTTATTATCGGCCTCCGGTAGGAGGTCAGCTCCTCTTCCTCCTCTTTACTCACGTAGGCGAAGCTTTTAACCGTCTCAAGGGAGTCGGCCATTATCGCGAAGGGCTTCTGCGGCCTGAAGGTTCTCTTCCTCAGCTCGGCAACGGCCTCTTCGTTGGTCGCGTCGCACGCTAAATGTATCCCTCCGATTCCCTTTATCGCCACTATGTAGCCCTTATCTATCAGCTCGGCCGCCTTCCTCAGCGGGTCGCCGGTTAGCTCCCTTCCATCGTTCGTGTACAAGCGGTAGCTCGGCCCGCAGACTGGACAGGCTATCGGTTCAGCATGATAGCGCCTGTTGAGGGGGTCTTCATACTCGCTCCGGCAGAAGTCGCACATCGGGAACTCTCTCATGGTCGTGTTCTCGCGGTCGTAGGGCAGATCCTCGATTATCGTGAACCTCGGACCGCAGTTGGTGCAGACTATGAAGGGGTACATGTACCGCTTGTTGGTCGGGTCGAAGAGCTCCCTCAGGCAGTCGTCACAGATGGCTATGTCGGGCGGGATTATCGAGTCGCCGCCCTTTCCACCCTTCGAGCTCTTCTCGATGTAGAACTCGGGAAAGCCCTGGGGCGGGATTTCCTTCTTATCAACCTTATCAATCCTCGCGAGCGGCGGCTTCTTTTGGTGCAGATCCCTGAGAAAGGCCTCGATGTCCTCCTCCCGGCCTTCAACCACTATCTCCACGCCAGCATCGCCGAGGTTCTTGACGTAGCCCTTGAGGTTGTGCTCGTGCGCTATTCTGTAAACGAAGGGCCTAAACCCGACGGCCTGAACGATTCCCTGAACGTGAAGGTGATACGCCTTCATCCTCTCACCTGTCCCTTCTTTGCAATCGGAGGCTTTATAGGTTTCCAAAACCAAAAGTTGAAAACGATAGGGGAGTTTTGAACCTTTGGTGTTCTACTCAACCGGCAATTCCTCTGGAGTCGTCCCCCTTCTCAGCCCTGCAACCCGCTCAAAATCCGAATCGAAGCTAACTAGAGGAATGCCCTCCTTTAGGCACGTTAACGCTATGAGCGCGTCATTAGGAAGGAGTCCTGATTTGTTCACGAGGTCAAAGAGTTCGGTTGGATTAGGATTGACTTCCAAAATCTGGAAGGGTTCTAAAAGCTCGCGGATTGGAGTTAAATCAACGTTCATCTTGGGCAATTTTCTTTTCAGGTCGTAGGGCCTCATGTTGGTCGTGAGCCTTAAGTAGCCGAAGATGACCTCGGAGAGAACCACCCAGCTGACGACTCCTTCAACTTTTCCTTCAAAGGCCAAATCCAAGAGCGCTCCAGCCTCGCTCTCTCCGCCCAAAAATTTAAGGAAGACGTTACTGTCATAGAACACCCTCATTCTCGATCTCCTCTATGACCTTCTCGACGTCTTCCTTTTTGAAGATGCCAAAGTACCTGCGCGGGGCCTTTTTCTTGATGATTACCGTCACCTCCTCCCCTTCCCTGAGGTTTAGGCTTTTAAGGGGCACTAAGACGCCCTTATGGTAAACCGCCCTTACCTCCTCCATGTTCCCACCGTTCTATCTTGCGCTCTCATCGTATTTATGCCTCACTAAAACAGAACCCCGTACTTGTAGAATATCTGGCAGGTTCCCTCGTAGGACACCATGCACGGCCCAACCGGATGCCTCGGCGTGCAGGTCTTGCCAAAGTGCGGGCAGTCGGTCGGGAGTGCCAGTCCCCTAAGCACTGCTCCACAGAGACAGCCCTTTTCGAGGTCTGGCAGGTTCTTTGGCACCTCAACCTTGTAGATGTTCTTGATGTCGAGTTCCTTCCACTCGTCCCTCAGCTCAAGGCCCGTTCCCGGGAAGATGCCTAAGGCGCGCCACTTGGCATCAACAACCTTGAAGTACTTGTTGATGAGCCTCTGCGCTGTAACGTTCCCCTCGTACTTAACGGCCCTCCTGTACTCGTTTACCACTCGCGCGTCGCCTTCCTTGTACATCCGGATTAGGAGGAGGATGGCCATGAGCACGTCGTTGGGCTCGAAGCCGGCAACAACTTGCGGGATTCCATACTTCTCGCTCAGGAACTCCCAGCCTTTCACGCCAATTATCGTTGAGACGTGGCCGGCATCTATGAGGGCATCTATCCTGCTCTTCTGCTTTATGAGAACCTCTATTCCCTGGGGCGTTAGCCGGTGAACTGAGTATATCTTGAAGTTCTCAAGGCCCTCGTTGACGACGGCGTTTATCATTCCCGCAGTTGGCGCGGTTGTCGTTTCGAAACCCGGGCTGAAGTGGACGACGGTTTTGTCCGGGTTCTCCTTGGCCATTTTGTAGGTGTCGAAGATTGAGTAGACAACGCGGACGTCAAAGCCCTCGCTCTTCAAATCAGCGAAGCTCCCCATCGGAGTCGGAATCTTGTACATGTCTCCAAAGGTGGTCAGGATTATCTCCTCGCCCTCTTCCCTCGCTTTCCTCATTATGAGCTGCATCGCCACTATGTCCTCAACGGGGGTAATGCAGACGGGACAGCCCGGCCCGCTCACGACTTTGACGTTCTCCGGGAGGAGAGAGCGTATTCCGGAGCGGGTTATGGTGTCCTCATGAGTCCCGCAGACGTGCATTATCCTTATTTCGCCGTCCAGCGTTTTTGCCTCTTCTTTGATTTTCTCAACGAGCTTCTGGGCTATTCCCCTGTCCCTGTAGGGCTGAACGACTTCTTCAACGGTCATCTCAATCACCCGGGTAGTAGTAGCCTCCTATCGCGTCCTCCTCGACCTTGAAAACCTCTTCCCACGCGCTCAGGATTTCTCTGGCAGTCTTTTCGTCCACGCGCTCTATAATGAAGCCCGTGTGTATCAGGACGTACTCACCGACCTTGACATCGGGCATCAGGTCTATTCTGGCCTCCCTTTTAACGCCCCCGAAGTCAACCCATGCAGTTCCCTTCTCGGGGTTCACCTCAAGCACCTTCGCAATCGTCGCGAGACACATCTCTCTCACCGTCCAGAAATACCAACGGTTGTTATTTAGCCTTTCTAAAACCTCAGGTTTTCAACCAGCGAAAACTTCATCTCGACCTTTGCTCCCCTGTGATAGGAGCAGTGCTCCAGCGTTTCCCTGGCATCTTCCTCGCTCACCTTCTCAAGTACTATGCCGTAGTAAATCGTTACGTAGTCGCCCGGCTTGACGTCCCTGATGAAGTCGAGCTTAGCCTCCTTAAGCTGGCCTTCAACATCCACTACCGCCATATCTCCCCTGACCTCAACCACTCTACCCGCTAGCATCAGGGCCATGGTTATCAACCAAAGGTTCACGAAAAGGATTTATATTTCTTGCTCTGACTAGTCAGTCAGGTGATTTCCATGGAGGAAGTAATGAGGCAGATGGTGAAGGGGGTTAGGAGCAGGTACGGCTTTGAGGAGACCCTTGAGAGGCTGAAGAAGAAGACCGAAGAAGTCGGCTGGACGGTTATAGGGGAGTACGACTTCAGGGAGAAGGTTGGAATTCAGTTTGCTATCATCGAGGTCTGCAACAGGGACTTTGCAACTAAGGCCATCAGCAAGCCTGAAAACAGGTGGATTTCAGCTATGATGCCTTGCAAGTTCTCGGTTATAGAGATGCCCGACGGGATATACGTCTTCGGCATGAACATGGGGCTCTTCGCGAAGATGGTTCCCGGTGAACTGGGCGAACTCCTCTCAGAGGTCGCGGAGATAGACGAGAAGATAATCTCGGCGGTTCTTTGATCGAACTATTACTTGTCTTTATTTTCAACTTTTTGGTTCCCTTCCCGTCCACAGAAAAGCTTAAATCCTTCTATACCCACAACTGTCCAATGGGTCAATGACTGTGCGGTCAGAGGTGTCAGAATGTCCACGAAGTCCCCGGGGAAAACAAGGGAAAAGCTCGTTTCAGCTGCCATGGAGCTTTTTGCTAGAAAGGGCTTTGATAAAACGACGGTAGATGAGATTGTTGCAAAGGCTGGCGTCGCCAAGGGGACGTTCTACCTCTACTTCAAAAGCAAGGATGACCTGATCAAGGAGCTTGCCTTCGAGGTTATGCCGATAATGGCAATGCCCTCTCTGAATGACCCATACATAACCCTCAGCTACCCGACCCTTGAGAGCTACCTCCTCCAGATTGGGAGGGAGTTTCTCGACTTTTACTCCGAGAACTACAGGGCCGAGATGTTCTTCCACATGCTTTCTGTGAGGAAAAGGATGAAGAGCCTCGACGATATTTACAGCCAGTCCTGTTCCGAGCTTCTTCGGGAGGGGGCGAGGAGGATAACGGCTTACGTTAAAGTGGGCTTTGAGGACGCACTCATAGCGTTCCAGATGTTTCTGGCCTCCCTCATGCACTACCTCCACGCCGGGGAGTGCTTGGGCTTCTCCAGGGAGCACTACCTAAAGAAGGTTATCTTGGCAGTAATAAACCACCTTAAGCTTTCCGCCAGCGTATAATTCTGTTTAACATTCCTCAGTTTGTTTAACTGTATGAACTTCATTGTTCAAAAAAACTATATAAAGTGTTGTTCACCAATTTTAATGACTAGTCAGTCATTACAAGGGTGATGCCCATGGCAGAGAAGTTAGTGCCTGTTGTATGCCCGTGGTGTTCCGTGGGCTGTCGCTTCTACGCGGTCAGCGCCAACGGCTACATCAGGCGGATAGAGTTTGACTACGACCACCCGACGATAGCCAACAGGGGCAAGCTCTGTCCCAAGGGGGTTGCCTCCTACCAGTTCATCAACAGTCCCCAGAGGCTTAAGAAGCCCCTCAGGCGCGTTGGAGAAAAGGGTGAGGGGAAGTTCGAGGAGATAAGCTGGGAAGAGGCCTACAGGATAATCGCCAGCAAGATTAAGGAGATCAAGGAAACTTACGGCCCGGAGGCGATAGCCTTCCTCGGAAGCGAGAAGATAACCCTTGAGGAGAACTACCTCGTCCACAAGCTCTCCAAGGCCATAGGGACCAACCACCTCGACTTCCCCGGAAGGTACTGCCAGTACTCAAACAGTCCCGCCAGAACCGTGGTGTTCGGAAGCGCAGCAGCCACAAACCCCTTCGAGGACATAGCCAAGGCCGAGCTCGTGGTGTTCTGGGGACACAACCCGGCCGAGACGGCCCCGGTTCTCTTCGGGCAGTACATCGAGAAGGCCATCCTCGACAACAACGCCCCGCTCATCGTTATAGACCCGCGCTCAACGAGGGGCCACAAGTACGCCTCGCTCCACCTCAAGCCCTATCCGGGAACCGACCTGGCGATAGCGCTCGCCATGCTCAACGTGGTTATAAGTGAGGAGCTCTATGACAAGGACTTCGTCAGGGGGAGGACCGTTGGCTTTGAAGGGCTTAAGGAGTCGGTTAAGGACTACACGCCGGAGTGGGCCGAGAAGATAAGCGGTGTTCCAGCCGAGGACATAAGGAAGGCCGCTAGACTTATCGCAACAAAGAGGACCGCCTTCCTCGTCAACGAGGGTATGAACCAGCATGTGAACGGTCTGAACACGGCCATTGCCATAGCGAACCTCATAGCGATAACAGGCAACATCGGCAGGGAAGGTGTCTGGAGCGGTGTCTTCCCCGGAGCGCAGTGCGGTTTCTGTGCTGCGATGAGCGGTATAGCCCCGAACAAGCTCCCGACCGGAAAGCTTGTCACTGACGAGGCAGCGAGGGCTGAACTAGAGAGACTCTGGGGCTTCCCGATACCGGACTGGGTCGGCCTCGACCTGACAACGATGGTCAGGGAGATAGGCAACAAGATACGTATGATGTACATCGTCGGTGGGAACATAGCCAAGTCAATGCCCAACAGCGGATGGGTTCGCGAGCAACTCAAGAAGCTCGACTTCCTCGTCGTGCAGGACATATTCCTCACCGAGACGGCCATGTACGCCGATATCGTTCTTCCAGCCGCTGCATGGTTCGAGAAGACGGGAACGGCAATAAGCGCTGAAAGAAGAGTCCAGAGAACCTACAAAGCCGCTGAGGCACCGGGTGAGGCGAAGCCCGACTGGCTCATCATTGTGGAGCTCGCTAAAGAGCTGGGCCTCGGTGAGTACTTCAAGTACAGCCATCCGGACGAGATACTCCGGGAGATCAACAAGGTCATACCCGTCTTCAAGGGGGCAACGCCCGAATACCTTGCCGAGCACCCAGAGGGCTGCTTCTTCCCGTGCAGTGAGCCCGGAGAGGGAACGAAGGTTCTCTTCAAGACCGCCTTCAAGACGTCCGACGGAAAGGCCCACCTCCAGCCCGTCAGCTGGCGCGAGCCACCGGAGATGCCCGACGAGGAGTACCCGTTCTGGCTCACCAACTTCAGGCTCGTCGGCCACTGGCACACCGGGAGCATGTCCTTTGAGAGCCCGAGCCTGAAGAAGCGCTGGCCCGAGGAGTACGTCATGATAAACCCAAAGGACGCCAAGAAACTTGGAATAAAGACTGGCGACCTCGTGAAGGTCTCGACGAGGCGCGGAAGCGTCCTCGTCAGGGCGGAGGTTACCGAGCACATCAGGGAAGGGGTCATAGCGATGCCGTGGCACTGGCAGGCCAACTTCCTGACCTTGGACGAGATACACGAGAAGACCAAGATGGCCGAGCTGAAGGCCGTAGCTGCCAAGGTCGAGAAGGTGGAGGAGTGAGGTGGTTGAGATGGCCCACAAGAAGATTTTCCTTGACTATAAGCGCTGTATAGGGTGTAAAGCCTGTGAAGTGGCCTGTGAAATGACGCACGGTGAAGCGCGCATCAAGGTCTTCGAGTTCCCCGACCTCTTTACGGTTCCCTTCAACTGCAGGCACTGTGAAAAGGCTCCCTGCCTGAACGTCTGTCCAACTGGAGCGCTCTTCAGGGATGAAGACGGAGCGGTTGCCTTCGACCCGCTCAAGTGTATCGGCTGTCTCATGTGTGCCGTTGCCTGTCCCTTTGGCGTTCCCAAGCTGGACGAGGAGAACAAGATCATGGACAAGTGCGACCTCTGTGCCGACAGAAGGGCGGAAGGCCTTCTTCCTGCATGTGTCTCAGCCTGTCCAACTGAGGCCCTGAAGTTTGGGGAGATAAACGACGTCCTCTGGGACAGGGAGGGCAAGATAGTAGCGAACCTCAAGAGCTCGGCAGAGAAGGGTGAGGGCGAGAGGGCCCTCATCGTCCTTTGACTCTTATTTTTTGCGAAGGAAACCAAGGGTTAAAAACCAACGGGTGATGAAAGGTGAACGGAGAAATCTTCCTTGCATCGTCCTTGCTCCCGTTCCTGCTGCTGCTCATCTTCAAACTTGAGGGCAGAGCCGCCGATGCAGTGGCCTCGACGATAATCGGCATCGCCCTCCTCATAAACGCCTACGGAACCTACGACTTCTTCCAGGGAGGGGCAGGGAAGGTCTATCACTACGCCTACACCAGCGGGGGCAACCTCGGTGAGGTCTTCGGCCTGAGCATCGATATCGCCTCCGTCATCATGGGCTTCACGTCCATTCTCGTCAGCTTCCTGATAGTCCTCTACACCGCGGACTACATGAGCTCAACCAACAGGTCGTTTCCACTTGAGAGCGGCAAGGGTAGGTTCTACGCCCTCTTCGGCCTGCTGACTGGTTCCTCAATGGTCTTCATATACTCAACGAACCTCATCCAGTTCCTGGTTGCCCTCGAACTGATGGCGATAGCCCTGCTCTACCTCGTTGACTTCTACGGAAACGCCAAAGGGCCAGCCATCAAGGGCTTCCTCGTGCTGAACTTGGCGGTATTCCTGATTCTCGGAGCCAGTGCAGTTCTGGGGAACTCTCAGGAGCTGGCAAAGATGGGCTCAGTAGCACAGTCAACCAAGGACACAGCGTTTGCCCTGCTTATCTTCGCGGCGCTGGCTATGAGCTCCCAGCTGTTCTTCTACTCCTGGCTTCCAGATGCAACGGCCGGCCCGGTTCCGGCTTCAGCGTATATACACTCTGCCTCAATAGTCCCGCTCGGGAGTTTCATGCTCTTCAGGGTCATACAGTACATGAACCCGGGCAAGGACGACTTCTGGCTCCTAGGACTACTCACGGTGGCGCTGATAATTCTGATGATGATCTACTACCCGCTCCAGACCGACGGTAAGAAGCTCATTGCCTACTCTACCATAGCTCAAGCGGGCGTTGCGTACATAATCCTGGCTTACGCGCTCCTCGGCCACGTTGAGGGCCTTCAGATTGCAGTTTACCAAGTGGTAAACCACGCCTTCGTCAAGGCGCTGGCGTATCTGAGCGTTGGGGCCTTCGCCTATTCCCTCGGAACAACGGACTTCAGCAGGATAAAGGGCATAAGGAAGAGTCTCCCGTGGGCGAGCATTGGCTGGTTCCTGAGCTTCCTCGGCCTCGCTGGAGTTCTACCACTAGGACTGTTCTTCAGCAAGGCCTTCACCATAATGAGCACCAGACACGCCCAGGGCGTAGCCTCATGGCTCTTCCCGGGGACGGTTCTCTTTGATGCTGCCATATTCTTAGTTGTGGTACTCCTGTGGTTCAATAGGATGTTCTTCGGCGAGCCAGAGCCAGCAGCGGAAGGCCACTCGACCAAGCTGATGTGCGCGGTGATGATAACGCTGATTCTCATCGGCATAGTAGCGCCCTGGGTCACCCTGAACGTTGTCATGAAGATCGGGTTTATGAGGTGATGCGAGATGTTCATGGAATACGCCCTCGGAGCGTTCATCATCGGTGGCCTGCTCGGCTTCATTAAGGACTACAAGGCCTCTGTAAAAGCTTCGAGCTTCATGGCACTCATAGGTTCCCTCGCGCTTCTCGGGGAGGTCTACAACGTCTACACGAACGGTCCCGAGAGGCTGAATCTCTACAGAATACCCCTCCACATCACCGCTACATCCAACGTCTTTCTCCTGATAATCGGCATCGTTGGAACGGCAGCCTCGCTCTACGCGATAAGCTACATGGACATCTTCGAGAAAACCGGCAAGGGCTGGGTGTACGCAATAGCCTACAACACCTTCCTCGCGAGCATGGCGCTAGTGGTTACGGTAAACAGCATGGAGTACTTCGTGATGAGCTGGGAGCTTATGACGCTCAGCTCGTTCATACTGGTGTTCTTCAGCGAGAAAGCCAGGGACGTTGGGGCGAGCATCAAGTACTACATCACTATGCACTTCCTCGACACGATACCTCTCTTCTTGGCACTCGGTACGGCCTACTCACTCGTCGGGAGCTTTGAAAAGCTCAGCTTCGACAACATCGCCACAGCCCTCGCGAGCGCTCCAGCTCATACCAAGATTGTCTTCGGCGGACTTCTCCTGATAGCGTTCATGGCAAAAGCGGGAATAGTGCCCTTCCAGTTCTGGGTTGCTGAAACCTACCGCGCTGCACCGACCAGCGTCTCGGCTATTATGGCCGGTGCAATGGAGAAGGTTACACTCTACGGCCTGATCGCACTCGTCTGGGGTCTCGTTGGAACTACTTACATCTTCGGAATAGCCATAGCCCTCCTCGGTGCGACAACGCTGACCGTTGGAACGCTCTACGCCCTCAAGGAGACCAACGCGAAGAGGCTTTTGGCTTACCACAGCATCGGTCAGATGGGCTACATCTGGCTCGGCATAGGCATAGGCATGGCCCTCATACCGAAGGGAGGTGCCCTCGCTGCTGTAGGCGCGCTCGGAGCCTTCGCCGGGCTTTTCCACGCACTCAACCACGCGATATTCAAGGGCTCCCTCTTCCTCTCGGCTGGAGCGGTTGAGTACAGGACTGGAACAGTGGAGCTTGAGGAGCTCGGCGGTCTCGGAAGGCAGATGAGGTGGACTGCCCTGGCGGCTCTCTTCGGCTCGCTGGCAATAGCGGGAGTTCCACCCTTCAACGGCTTCATAAGCAAGTGGCTGATCTACGTTGCCGGCTACCAGTCAGAGGACTTCCTGCTGGCCTTTGGAGCCCTATTGGCGGTCTTCATCAGCGCGGCAACGCTCGCTTCATTCGTCAAGTTCTACGGAACCCAGTTCGGCGGCGAGATGAAGAGATACAGGGAAGTCAGAGAAGTGCCCGGAACGATGCTCCTGGGCCAGTGGATTTTAGCAGGTCTGACACTCTTGATAGGCGTCTTCCCGGGAACGGTAACCGGAATCCTCAACATCTTCAACGCTCCAATAAAGGACGGCGTTTACAGGATAGGCTTTGGCTCGGTGCTCTTCAGCCCGGTGCTCTTCATAGTCCTCGTGGCAGTCATAGCGGTTGGCCTTTACCTGAGCTTTAGGCCCGAATACGGCAAGGAGGTAACGCCCTGGGACTGCGGAACAACAGCTTTGAACGAGGACGAGTACAGGGTGAGCTCGGAGGGCTACTACATCAAGTACGAGGAGAAGATCGGCTCCTTCTACCGCTTCAGCGACTGGTTCTACATGATCGGCGAGGGAATAATCCACTACATAGTCAGGGGATACATGTGGATCGCCAGCTACTTCGTCAAGATAGTCGACACCCCATACACTAAGATTGAGACCCTCGACGACCTCAGGAGGGGCCGGGTTCTCAACGCCGACGAAGAAGCACTCAAACCGCTCATCAGGTTCCTCAGGATAGCCTGCGACGTGCTCCCAGGGATAAGGCTCGGAACCTTCGTGGTGATAGCCCTGATCGTCGTTGGGGCCGTCATAGGAATACTCATGGCGCTGTGAGGTGATGAAAATGGCGCTCGACATCGTTAAACTCGGTTTCAGCCTCGCCGGCATCTTGATAATGCTGCTCCTGCCCCCTTACCTGGACGGTATAGCGAGACGTGTGAAGGCCCGCCTCCAGTACAGGCGCGGACCACCGCTCATGCAGACATGGTACGACCTCCAGAAGCTCTTCGCGCTCCCGTCCGTCAGGTCGACCAAGAGCACCCTCTTCACGTGGGCACCCTACATAGCCCTCGCCTCGGCAATATCAGCTGCACTCCTGCTCCCCTACGGCAACGTGGTCCCAGTGGACTTCGGCTTCAACTTAGTGGTCTTCTTCTACGTCATCCTGATGGTCAGCGTCGCCCTGATGTTCGCAGGACTGAGCGTCCAGAACGCCTTCAGTCACCTCGGTTCAGCGAGGGAGATGCAGATAGTTCTCACTGTCGAGCCACTAATAGCCATACTCTACGGCGTCCTCGCCTACAACGCGGGCTCGCTTAACATAGCCGACATAATAGCGAAGCTCCACGCGACGCCCTCGGTTATACTGACCTACATCCTGCTCGCCTACGCTCTCTACGTCGAGAGCGGTTTCGTGCCCTTCGACATAGCCGAGGCCGAGCAGGAGGTAATCGGCGGCCCTCTCACCGAGTACAGCGGAAGGCTCCTCGGTGTCTTCTACTACGCCATACACATCAAGCGCTTCACCCTGCTGTGGTTCTTCGTCAGCCTGCTGACGCTCCCGTGGCTCGGCCCGATAGGCACGCCGGAGAGGGCAGCGCTCGCTTTAGCTTTACAGTTCATCCTGACGGTGTCGTTCTACCCGGTCATAGCGGCGCTCGAAGCGACGAACGCAAGGCTCAGAATAGACCATGTCGTCAAGATGAACACGAGGGCGTTCTTTGCCGGGATTATAATACTCGCGATGGCGTTCATGGGGTGGTGAAAGATGGTGGGAACTAAGGATTTGGAGGCTCACTTCGAGTTTGAATGCAAGGCCTGTGAGGACGGCCGCTGTGCAAAGGCCGACGTGGAAAAAGTACTGGCCGAAAGAAAGGGCCTCAAGGACTTTTACGAGGCCTTCAAGGAGCACATAAGGGAATGCAAGAGGATGACCTACGGGCAGTACATGTTCGTGATAGACAGGGGGGTTCTCCCGGAGGCGGTACTCTGGTGGCACAACCACCCTGAGTTCAAGGAGACCCACATGTCAACGGCAGTTGGAACGGACGAGAGACCCCTCAACGGCCACTTCGCTTACATGCCCTTCCTGAACGTCCAGGTTGAGCCCTTCAAGATGGACGAGAACTACTGGGTCTTCCTCAAGGTCTACACTCCAGCCGACGACCCGAGCTTTCCGAGCGTCGCGGCAAAGCTTCCGGCTGCACTCTGGATAGAGAGAGAGGTCAAGGACTTACTCGGCTTCAAGCCCGTTGGCCATCCCGACCCGAGGAGGCTTATATTGCCGGAAGACTGGCCCAACGGGGTTTACCCGCTCAGGAAGGACATGGACTACAGGCACTCACCGATAACGGAGCCGAAGCCCGAGTACAGGGAAACCCCAGAGGGGACAACGCTGGTCCCAATGGGGCCCGCCCACATGGGTATTGAGGAGCCGGCCCACTTCAGGCTCTTCGTCAAGGGTGAGGAGATCGTTGATGTCGACTACCGCGGCTTCTACTCCCACCGCGGCATTGAAAAGACCGGCGAAGGAAGGCTTACCTACAACCAGGTGCTCTTCCTTGCCGAGAGGATATGCGGTATCTGCGGCTACCAGCACTCGGTCAGCTACGCGATGGCCGTTGAGAGGCTTGCGGATGTAGAAATACCCGACAGGGCCAGGTACATCAGAACCCTGCTCCTTGAGCTTGAGAGGATTCACAACCACCTTCTCTGGGTCGGCATAGCGGCGCATCTGGTTGGCTACGACACAGGCTTCATGCACGCCTGGCGCATCCGCGAGCCGGTGATGTGGCTCGTTGAGCGCTTAACCGGCAACAGGAAGCAGTACGGTATGAACATCGTCGGCGGTGTCAGGAGAGACCTCCTCGACTACAGAAAGGAGGAAGTCCTAAAGGTTGTTAAGGAGATCCGCGAGGGAACGAAGAAGTTCCTCGATATAGCCCTGAACACCAACACCTTCATCAAGCGCGCTGAGGGGGTGGGAATACTGCCCTACAAGGTGGCAAAGGCCTACTCAGTCCTCGGGCCGACGGCTCGCGCGAGCGGAAGGAAGATTGACGTGAGGAAGGATCAGGCCGTTAAGACCGCCATGGCCTACCACGAGGTGGACTTCAAGGTTCCCGTCTACAAGGAGGGCGACGTTTTGGCGAGGGTCCTCGTCAGGATGGACGAGCTCTTCGAGAGCCTCTGGATAGTGGAGCAGCTGATAGACCAGATGCCCGATGGGGACATCTTCACCCCAATAGGCAACCTGCCCGAGTACCAGGAGGCCTTAGGCTTCACCGAGGCCCACCGCGGTGAAGTGGTTCACTACGTAATGACCGGCGAGAAGAACAAGGTCTACCGCTGGAAGGTCCGCGCTCCAACTTACAACAACCTGCCTGCTGTTCCGGAGATGCTCAAGGGCTATCATGTGGCAGATGCGCCG
>NZ_JALUFF010000036.1 GCF_027052235.1 Thermococcus sp. | reverse complement strand
GCTGTTCAAGGGTTAGTTCACCGTGCTGGAATCGGGCTATCTTGTATTCGGGTCTCAGAACATCCATATCAACGGTTAGGTAAACCTCCTCGCCGAGATACTTCTTTGCTTCAGCGATTATCTCCTCTACGGAGTTCGTCTGGAAGTTCTTGTAAGCCCTCCACTTCCCCCTAACCTTTCTGCTCCGTAGCAGTGCTGGAAAGACCTTGACGCGCCTCGTCCATAGTTGCGTCCTCTCGGTGGTCGGTATCATAAGAACCGGGGCCATCACGACGGCCCTCTCAACGAGCCTTTTCTCAAGGGCATAGGCCAGCCAGGAGCCGTGGTCGAGGTAGTCGTGCATGAGGTCGGTGTGAGCATCGAGGCTTATTAGAGCCCTCGGGCGTAGCTTCTCGACTATCCCGTAGGTTGCTAGATGCTCCCCGACAACGTAGGCTTTATCAGCAGGGATGGTTTCAGACAGGAGATCCACCTTACTACTGCTCGCCTCAATTATAACGTAGTCGTCGAGTAGCTTGTTGCGTTTCAGATACTGGAGGGCGTAGAGGACGCCTTCCCTGTTGGGTCTCTCGCCGAAGGGAATGAAGGTTACCATCACAGTCACCCAACTGGCTTCGGGAACACTCTTTTAAACTTTGACCGACTCTATTGACTTCCGCATGTCAAAACCGAAAGCCAAACTTTAAAAACTCGCCCCGGAAGCATAAAACGAAAACTCTTCGGGGGCAGGCTCATGATACTCCAGGTTGCGCTTGACCTTACAGACATTGAGCAGGCCATTTCTATAGCCGAAAAGGCAGCGCGCGGTGGCGCCCACTGGCTTGAGGTTGGGACTCCCCTAATAAAGAAGGAGGGAATGCGCGCAGTTGAGCTTATGAAGAGACGCTTCCCGGATAGGAAGATTGTAGCTGACCTCAAGACGATGGATACCGGTGCTCTGGAGGTCGAGATGGCGGCTAGACACGGAGCAGACGTTGTCTCAATCCTCGGGGTTGCCGATGACAAAACCATAAAGGACGCGGTCGAAGTCGCGAAGAGGTATGGAATAAGGGTCATGGTTGACCTAATAGGCGTTAAGGACAAAGTGAAAAGGGCCAAAGAGCTTGAGAAGATGGGGGTTCACTACATACTTGTCCACACGGGCATAGACGAGCAGGCTCAGGGCAAGAACCCTCTCGAAGACCTTGAAAAGGTCGTGAAGGCCGTTAACGTTCCGGTAGCTGTTGCAGGTGGGCTTAACCTTGAGACGATACCGAAGGTCATAGAGCTCGGCGCGACGATAATAATCGTCGGCGGGGCGATAACGAAGGCAAAAGACCCTGAAGAAGTCACGAGGAGGATAATAGACCTCTTCTGGGGGGAGTACATGCAGACGATTAGAAAGGCCATGAAGGATATCGTGGAGCACATCGGCAACGTCGCCGACAGCTTAAAGCTGGAGCAGGTGAGGGGCTTCGTTGATGCAATGATAGGGGCGAACAAGATATTCATCTACGGTGCTGGAAGGAGCGGTCTCGTCGGCAAGGCCTTCGCGATGCGCCTCATGCACCTCGACTTCAACGTCTACGTCGTTGGAGAGACCATAACGCCGGCCTTCGAGAAGGGCGACCTCCTCATAGCGATCAGCGGTTCAGGTGAAACGACGAGCATAGTTGATGCGGCAAAGATAGCCAAGAAGCAGGGCGGGAAGGTGGTTGCAATCACCTCCTACGCGAACTCGACCCTCGGAAAGCTTGCCGATGTCGTCGTCGAGATACCGGGCAGGACGAAAGCCAACATCCCCACTGACTACATAGCGAGGCAGATGCTCACCAAGTACAAGTGGATAGCCCCGATGGGAACCCTCTTCGAGGACTCCACGATGGTCTTCCTCGACGGCGTAATAGCCCTCCTCATGGCGACCTTCCAGAAGACCGAAAAGGATATGAAGAAGAAGCACGCGACCCTCGAATGATAGCTATGCGGTCTTTTACTCACCTTTTTGTTGGGATAGGGAACGCGGGGACAAAGATTGTCGAGGGAATAAGAGGGGATGGCCTCGTCAAGGTCAGCCTCAACCCGGCCTACTACCTCTTCAGGCCGGGTGAGTACGAGAAGAGAATAAAGGACTTCTTCTCCCACCTTCCAGAGGACACGTTCCTCTGGCTAATCTTCGAGGACAAACCGACCAATCACAGGCTTAGGGAGCTTATCACGGAAAGCGCTCCGGAAGACGCAGTGAGGCTCGCCTACGTTCTCACGCCGAGGAGAGAACTCATAAACGAGAGGCCAGAGTGGGCTTCCGACTTCGAGACCGTCTTCTACGACTCCCTCTGGGACTTTCTCAGGGAGGATGTCCCTCTGGGGGAGGCCTTTGAGAGGGCCTCGGTGAACATCGCCTCGATGTTCTCCAGACTTTACTACTACCTCGAAAACCAGATGCTCGTCAACATAGACTACGCTGACCTCTTCAACATGATACGCGGGAACAACGTCGGAATACTGAGGCTACTCGACAGGGTCGACTTCAGCTGGCAGTGGGGGGTATGGGAGAGGGGCCTCATAGGAATCCTCGTCGGCAAAGACTTTCCCTTGAGGGGGGCGCACGACATACTTGCGCGCTTTCAGGAGTTGCTCTCCAAGAAGGACATAATATGGGGTATCATCACCGACGAAAACGTCAGGGGGGTCGAGATACTTGCCCTGCTCGTCAAGGGGTGGTAGAATAAAGGCCGTCCTCTTTGACATAGACGGGACGCTGATGAGCGAGATGCCTCTGATACAACTCTTCCTCCCATGGGTCTACCACGAGCTTGCAAAGAAACTGGGCGTAACCAAGGAGGAGGCCAGAAACAGGTTTCTGTCTGAGATTGTGGTGAGGAGAGACACCTACGACTGGCACGACTGGAACTTCTTCTTCAGGCTGTTTGATGTGAACCTCCGCTACGAGGATTTGCTCAGGAAGTATCCCCACAAGCTCCAGGTTTACCCCGACACTCGCCCCACCCTTGAGTGGTTGCGCTCCGAGGGCTGTAAGCTGGGCGTCGTCACGAGCGGACCGGCATACCAGAGGCTCAAGCTCGAACTTACCGGCCTGAAGGAGTATTTCGACGTTGTCGTGACGAGGGAGGATGTTAAGACGATAAAACCCGACCCGAAGATTTTCCTCGTGGCCCTTGAGGCCCTGAACACCCGGCCGGAAGAGGCCGTTTTCGTCGGGGACTCGCTGACTCAGGACGTTTACGGTGCCAAGAACGTTGGCATGACCTCCGTCTGGGTCAACCGCTCGGGCGAGAGAGGCCATCACTTTGCGGACTATGAAATAAGAACCCTTCACGAGCTCAGAAAAATACTGGGGGGATTGGAATGAAGAAGGTTTTCGAGGCCGAGGGCCTGTTTTACAAATACAAGGAGAAGACGGTCGAGCTGAGGGATAACGACAGGCTCGTCCACAGGGAGGAGGGGCCAACCGAGCTCTGGTGGAAGCTGAAGGAAGCGGTCAAGGGCAAGAGGGTCAGGATAGTCGCCTACGAGGTGGAGGAATGATAGCCCACCTGATAAACACGGACGTCGGTGGCAGGGGAATCTTAAGACTCTACCTTGACTACAGGCGGGAGAACTTTAATTTTTTACATAATTCTGCAACTATGCTTTTGAATAATTTTAAGAGGGTGCTCATAGTAACGGGCTTCCCCATACCCCCGGCGGATATTCCAGAGACCGATGGTCCGCCGGGAGCACTGGCGGTCGCCCTCGCGGTTGAGAAGCTCGGCGGGAGGGCCGATATACTGACCTACCCTGAGATTAGAGGGGCGCTCACAGAATTCTGGGACTCCTTCGTCGAGAGGCCGAGGATTTCCGAGTATTCCCTCGTCATAGCTATTGAAACGCCCGGAAAGAGCTCCGACGGAATGCACTACTCGATGAGCGGGCTGGAGATAAAGAGGGAAGCCCTCGACGGAGTCGTTTTGGAGGCAAGGAGGCGCGGCATTCCTACGATAGGAATAGGCGATGGGGGCAACGAAGCCGGGATGGGAAAGGTCAGGGAGCTCGTTGTCAGGTATATTCCCCAGGGGGAGAAGATAGCCAGCGTGGTGGAGACGGATGAGCTCATAACCTCGGCGGTCTCCAACTGGGGCGCCTACGGGCTGGTCGCGGAAGCTTCCATGCTCACAGGCGAGAACCTGCTCGGGGACTTTGATGAGGTCGGAATCGTAAAGGCCCTGGCTGAGGCCGGGATAATAGACGGCGTCACGAAAAGGGCTGATGTGAGCGTTGACGGCATCGATATGGAAGTTCACTCTATGATTATGAAATTTCTTAAAGCAATAGTAGAACAAAGAGTAAAAGATAAATTAAAATTAGAGCTCTAACTCCTTTTTAGTTCTTTCTCTCAGTTCATAAATTTCCACAGGAGTAAGTTTCCTTGAAGTCTGGGCTAGTAAAATTACATCTGGAACAATCCTGACAAGGAGATAAGTTGCAGTTTCTCCAGATATGATGTATCTACCTGATTGCTCCAGCTCAGAAAGAACTTTAAAAAGCTCAGGGACTTTCGCGGATAGTTCCTCATAGCCCTCAAGGTTCCCTATTATTGGCAAACCTTCGGATGTGGCATACAAATACCATTTAAGGCCGTATCTGCGAGTTAATTCATCCTCAAAGCTTTTTATTTCGGCAGTTGTTTTGGTTTTTAGAAATCTCTTTATCCGATTTAGTACCATCATTTTTGTCTACCTCCAAGAGTTCCTTGCACCTATTTTGTACCTCCCTAATTAGTAGATACGAGCAATTGCATTTTTTCTTAAAAAGGTTTTTGAGCAACTTTATCTCTTCCCCACAACTGTCTTTCAGTTGTTTGGGGAACCAGATGTATGATATTCTAAGGTTCTTTAGGTGGTTCACAAGTTTGTTTCCTGAGTCTCTGGTTGGAACGAGTGGAGAAGTGGGAAACAGAACGACAAGATCAGGTTTCTGGTTCTTTAGAACAGTTGAATCGAACACGTCGATCACGTCTGTTAGAGTTAGTCTTCCGAAAGTGTTACAGTATACAATCTTGCACTCCCTTACATTGCATACTATTAAAAATCTTAATATATTCCCATCTTCACATGATACCGGTGGAGAAGCTCCGATAAAAAATATCGAGGATACCCCACTGCACACACCCTTAAACCCCTCAACTATTTTTTTGAATTTTTTGATCCTATGCTCCTTCAGGATCTTCCATACCATGTACCTTGAAATCTTATGCCCTGATGAAGTTAAGCTTTGATGTATTTCATCTATTGTGTATCCATATTCTCTTAACTGAACAATTCTTTTTTCAAGTTCTAGAGGTACTTCAATAGCTTTTCTTCCCGGTTTTTCTAATCTTGGATTCTTAATTATCTGCTGGATTCGCCTGGGGGATACTCCGAAAATTTCTGCAATATTCTTAATACTAAACCCCATGCTTTTGAGTTTTAATATCTTATCTATATCCCTCTCCTTTAGTTTCACCACGATTTTACTATTTTTTTAGCTTATAAATCTGTCCCCTCATTGCGAAATAATATTCGAATATTTTACAGCAAATTTTAAATCCTGTATTTTTTCTAAGTAGGATGTGGAAGTCCCACCCCCCGATGTAGTTTTTGGAATTCAAAGAGGATTGGGGTTGGATGACCCATGACGGAGGCGAAGGTCGTGGAAAGGATGAACGAGAGGTCTGAGGAAATGGCTACGAAGGTTAATAACCTGATATTGTATGGAATATACAAGGTACTAGGAGCAGGAGCCAGGGGGCTTGGAAACTCGATAGGGGAGGAACTCCTTCATGCTATGATGGAAGAATATGGGCTAAATTTTGAAGGGAGCAACGATCCGCAGGAGCTACTCAATCGCTTTACTGAGGTTATGATAAACACGTTCGGCTTCGCTGAGAAGGGAGAGATAGACGTCGAGGGCAACAAGGTAACGTTGAAGCTCGACAATCCAATGGACCTGTACGCCCTTCAACTACTTGAAAATAAGGGAATGAAGCCAGTTCTTTACCCGATTGCCAACGCTATTGCGGTTGCCATTAAAAAGTTCTCGGGCAAGAACGTCCTGATAAAGGAAATCCGCGTACACGAAAAGCATGTTGAGGTTGATATGCTGATTTTGGGGTGATGGACTATGTTTGAGAACGTTATCGCCGAACTTCTTAGGGTTGATGGTGTTAAGGGTGTCGCAGTCGTCAGCAAGGATGGTCTCCTAATAGAGGGACAGGCAAACGACAGGACTATTGACGTTGAGAACGTGGCCGCGATGGTCGCTACTATCTATGGTACCTCCCTCAACGTCTCAAAAGAGGTGTTTCACGACGAGGCAATCGACATGGTTACTCTTGAGGCACCCAAGGGAAAGATCATCACTGTCGAGGCCGGTGAAAACGCCGTCCTAACGGTGCTTACGGATCCGAAGGTTAACCTTGGCCTCGTCAGGATATACCTCAAGAAGAACGCTCAAAAGGTTGCATCAATGATCTGATGCAGCTCTTTTAACTTTTTAAGAGGTGATTGAAATGCTTCCAGGGAAGTATGTCGAAGTAATCACCGACTTCAATGATCCACTTGAACTCACTGGAAAGATCAGAGAGGGCTATCTCAAGATAGCTTGGAGAAGTGATTCCAGTATAAAAATTAGCTACGTCCTGACTAAGAAGGGCCGCGTAGTCGGTTCCATAGTTGAGGATGTTTTCAAGAAAACTTCCATAGAGGGGGATGTAGCATTTCTCGAAATAGTCAACGCCATTAAGCACAACCTTGTGAGAGCCGTTGAACTTTACGAGGCGAATGTTGATGAGATTCTCAAAACTTATCCACGTGCCCATGTGAAGATACCCCAGAGAGAGGGAAGGGATCTTGAGTCTTTTCTGGCTCTCCTCAAGAACCATCGTGGAGAGATAGAGATTCAGGACGGTTCTAAGGTATGGGTTCTTGAGGTGTATAAAGGTGTTGTGAAAGCCGCGAGGGCCATACAGGGCTCCACCCTTAAGGGTGATGATGCCGTAAGGGAAATACTCTTTGAGATGGGTCACCTCTTAAAGGAGGGAAAGTACAGTATTCAGAATTCTACTGAGTTCTCTCCCGAGGACACAGTAAGAGATGGTAAACTTCTTCTTGAAGGAGTTGAACTCCTAAAGGAAAAACGACGGTTCGAGGAAAGCTTTTAATTCTCCCCCAACTCCTTAGTTTTGGTGATCCAATGAAACTGGAAGAGTTCATACCCGACGAGAGGAGCAGGGCGCTCATAGAGAAGACGAGGGAGTTCGCGAAGAGCTTTTTCGAGAGGGAGGGGACGCACGGGTTCTCCCACGTCGAGCGCGTCTTCAACCTCTGCCTCCACATAGGGAGGGAAGAGGGCGCCGACCTCGAAGTTCTGGCCCTAGCTTCGCTCCTCCACGACATAGCCAGACCCCTTGAAGAGTCGGGTAAGGTTGAGGATCACGCCCTTGAGGGAGCCAGGATAGCGGTTCACTTCCTGAGGAGTCTTGGCTATCCGAAGGAGAAGGTAAGGGCAGTGGCCCACGCCATCGAGAGCCACCGCTTTTCAAAGGGACCCGAGCCAGAAACCCTTGAGGCCAAGATACTGAGCGATGCGGACAAGCTCGACGCGATTGGAGCCATAGGAATCGCGAGGGTCTTTATGTACTCGGGGGAGCACGGGAGGGATATAGATTCTTCACTCCGGCACTTTGAGGAGAAGATACTGAAGCTTAAGGACCTCATGTACACAGAAACTGCCAGAAGGATCGCCGAGGGGAGGCACCGCTTTACCGTCGAGTTCATCGAGAGGATAAGGCGCGAGATTGAGGGTGAAATTTAGCCCGCTTTTTCCCATAATAACGTTTTTAAATGCCTTCCTGAATTTAGGTTAGCCCCTTCAAGGTCATTCTGGGAGGTGAGAAAGTGAAGGCGCCGATCTGTGAGGTTTGCCTGAAGACCGACGGTATTCTCTGTCCCGCGGACGAGAAAAAGCTCCAGGAGGGCATAATAACTGAACTCGACGTCAAGGTCGCCCGCTTGCTTTACAAGCTTCTTGGGGACGTCGATATTGAGTTTAAGAAAGCCGTCGAGGCCGGCGACCTTATAGTCATCGTCGTTGGCGAGGGCGACGTCCCGATAACCATCGGAAAGGGCGGGAAGAACATAAAGACCCTCGTGAAGGAACTTGGGAAGCGCGTGAGGGTTATAGAGGGAATAAAGGCCGAGAGCCCCGAGGAGATAAAGAAGCTCTCCTCGGATCTTCTCTACCCGGCTGGGGTCTTCGGCGTCAACGTTGTCTATAAACCGGGCGGACAGACCTACTACAAGGTTCTGGTGTTCGGCAGGGACAGAAAGAAGCTCCCGGAGAAGCCGGAGATACTGGAGAGTGTTCTCGGCCAGATAGTTGGCAAGGAAGTCAAGCTGGCCTTCGTCTGATTTTCTACCATACACCTTTAAAAGCTTGTCACTACCTCTTCTGGAGGTGTTGGAATGCTGAGGACCCACTACTCAAGCCAGATAACCGAGGAGCTGAACGGGAAGAAGGTTAAAGTTGCCGGATGGGTCTGGGAAATCAAAGACCTCGGCGGAATAAAGTTCCTCTGGATCAGGGACAGGGAAGGCATAGTTCAGGTAACCGCGCCCAAGAAGAAGGTAGCTCCTGAGGTATTCAAGCTCATCCCTAGGCTGAGGAGCGAGGACGTTGTGATGGTTGAGGGGGTCGTCAACTTCACGCCCAAGGCCAAACTCGGTTTTGAAATAATCCCCAAGAGGCTTGAAATCCTCAACAGGGCGGAAACTCCGCTCCCGCTCGACCCAACGGGAAAAGTTAAGGCGGAACTCGACACTCGCCTGGACAACCGCTTCATGGACCTAAGAAGGCCCGAGGTAATGGCGATATTCAAAATTCGCTCGAACGTCTTTAAGGCGATCAGGGATTTCTTCCACGGCGAGGGATTCATAGAGATACATACGCCTAAGATCATAGCAACTGCCACCGAGGGCGGAACCGAGCTCTTCCCGATGAAGTACTTCGAGAAGGACGCCTTTTTAGCTCAAAGCCCCCAGTTGTATAAGCAGATAATGATGGCGAGCGGTCTGGATAGGGTCTACGAGATAGCGCCGATTTTCAGGGCGGAGGAACACAACACCACGCGTCATTTAAACGAGGCCTGGAGCATCGACGCCGAGATGGCCTTCATCGAGAACGAGGAGGAGGTAATGAACCTCCTTGAGAGGCTTGTGGCTTACACAATCGATTACGTCCGCGAGCACAACGAGAGGGAACTGAAAATCCTTAACTTCGAGCTTGAAGAGCCCAAACTGCCCTTCCCACGCGTTACCTACACCAAAGCCCTTGAGATTCTGGCAGATCTCGGCAAAACTATAGAGTGGGGCGAGGACATAGACACCGAGGGCGAGAAACTCCTCGGGAGGTACATGCTTGAGAGCGAAGGGGCTCCTCTCTACTTCATCTACCAGTACCCGAGCGAGGCGAAGCCCTTCTACATAATGAAGTACGATGATAAACCCGAGATCTGCAGGGCCTTCGACCTCGAATACCGCGGTGTTGAGATAACCTCCGGTGGCCAGAGGGAGCACAGGCACGACATCCTTGTAGAGCAGATAAGGGAGAAGGGACTGAATCCAGCTAACTTCGAGTTCTATCTCAAGGCCTTCCGCTACGGCATGCCCCCGCACGGTGGCTTTGGTCTTGGGGCTGAAAGGCTGATAAAACAGATGCTCAACCTAGCCAACATCCGCGAGGTCATACTGTTCCCAAGGGACAGAAAAAGGCTGACACCGTAACGCCTTTATACCTTCCCCCCGTCTTTTCTTTTAGACTAGTTGCTCAATGGTATGGAGGTAATGGTTATGAAAAAGCAAACCGCCCTGCTCCTCATGGCTTTTCTTGTGCTTCAATCAGTGGCAATCCAGGGAACAAGTGCCACCACAATCAAATACGCCACCATATCCGTCACGCTGGGATTAAAGGACAGCGCCATACTCGGCCCGTACAACATAACCTTCGCCGACGCCAGCATACAGTGGGACTCGGTGGTGATAACCATCAAGGGCCCGAGCGGTTCGTACTCAAATCCCCTTAAAGCAGGGGAGACGATGTATTACCCCTCAAGCTCGCCGGGAAAAATCATGATAGCGGTTAAAGTACTGTGGATTTACAAGGATACCCAGTCGGTTCTGCTCTCCATAGAGTCACCGCTCGCACCGGTGTACTCCAATAAGACCATGGTGGTTGGTTCTCAGCTTCAGCTACCGGAAGGATTTCCTCAGATGTTGATAGAGCTTGAGGCCTCATCCAACTCTCAGGCGGTCTTCAAAGTTACAACCCCCTATAAGGAGCAGTACACCCTGACAATCAGCAAGGACGCCACGAGGGTCGTTTCCTACAGGCTCGACCCAAAACACGTCTATTCAAACTATTTGGCCATAGAAGTCGTCAACTGCAGTAAAAACGAGGCGAAAATAAACGTGTATCTCCCCAAGGTTGCCTCTGTTAACTTCAAGGTTGTAAGGTGGAAGAAGAGTAAGGGAAATCCCGCCCCAACTGTGAGCACAACCCTCATCTACAGCGACATCATCTACGTTGGTGAAAGACTTCCCGTAACATACAACAAGACAACCTACTACTTTGAACTACTCTCCGTCATTCCTGATGTTGTCAAGATGAAAGTCTACAAGGGCAACGAGTCGGTGGGAACCTACACCCTCAGCGTAGGGGACATACCAAAGACCGCCGACGGGACGCCCTTTATGCTGGCAGTCCAGAAGACCGACCCAGACTATAAGAGGGCCATAATAAGAATCTATGGCCCGATAGAGTCGGAGGTTACGCCAATCCTCAGGCCGGCGAAGGTGGTTGCCAACATAACCGCTGTCCCCAGGCAGGTTCTCCTAGGTCAGGACATAGTCCTCTCCATCGGCGTTGAGAACCTCGGAAGGGGGAACGCCTACCAGCTCAACGTTGCGGCGCCAATACCGAACGGCTTCGAGCTTATAAGCATGACCAAGAGCTGGCAGATAAAGAACCTCCCGGCCTTCACGAAGCTCCCGATGCTGGTCTACGTCCTCAGACCGACGAAGGTCGGGAAGTTCACAGTCGGAAAGGTCATCGTCACATACTACGATGACCAGAGCCTTGAGACCGGCAAGATGAAGACCATCTACTCAGCACCCCTGGGAGGAATAGTCGTTTACAACACCCCCGAGATGAGCGTCACCGGGAGCGCCTACAACGGGACGTGGAGCAACTACGTAACGGCAAAGGTCAACGGCACGGTAAAGCTCAAGGTGACCGTTACCGCCTCGAAAGGCGATCCGAACTACGAGTTCGTTAAAAACGCCACCCTCTACCTTGAACTCCCCAAGGGGCTCAGCGGACCGAGTCTCCTCAAAGTCGGCGACATAAAGGCCGGCGAGAGCAAGAGCGTTACCGTTGACCTGAAGGTCACCAGGGAAGCCCTCCTCAACGTGAGGGCAACGCTGGTCTATCAGGACCCGCTCGGGAACGAGCACAAGCTCTCCACCGGAAACCTCGTCAGCATCAACAGCATCCCGCCTGAGGTCGTTGTGAAGAAGGTAAAGGTCTGGCCCAAGCCGAGTGAGCTACCTGCGTACCTCAACAAGACCCTCTCTGGAATGGACAACCCAACGCCCCTCGCCCAGCAGGTGGAGGAGATAGCATCCCACTACCTTCCGCCTAAGAGCAACCCGTGGAAGCCAACGGCGGTCCTCTTCATCCTGACGACGATAGTCCTCGCCGGGCTGACCTACAACTACTACAGCCAGCTTGAGAAGCTTAGAGAGAAGGTGCTCAGGAAGAAGCAGAGGAGACCCGGCGGGCTTCCGAAGAAGGAGGAAGAGGAGACCGAACTCTGAGGTCAGCTTTTTAAATTTCCTTCCTCTTCTCTTTACGGTGTGAATGATGTTCAGGTTCAAACAGGTCATAGTGGCTAGGAAGGATCTAAAGCTCAGCAAGGGCAAGTTCGCCGTTCAGGTTGCACACGGTGCCGTTACGGCTGCGATAAAGGCCCAGAGGGAAAAGCCGGAGTGGTTCAGGGCCTGGTTCAACGAGGGACAGAAAAAGGTCGTCGTTAAGGCGGAAAACCTTGAGGAGCTTCTTCAGCTCAAGGAGAAGGCCGAAAAGCTCGGCCTCCCGACGGCACTGATAAGGGACGCAGGACTGACGGAGATTCCTCCGGGAACCATTACGGTTCTGGCCATAGGGCCCGGCCCGGAGGAGATAGTTGACAAGGTTACGGGCCATTTAAAGCTGGTGTGAGGGGAAGCCTTTTTAATCGGTTTGCCGTTTTTCGTTTTCGGTGGGAGTGTGAGGCTGAAGAGGCTCGTAGTCAAGAACTTCAAGAGCCTTAGAAACTGTGAGGTCGAGCTTGGTAAGTTCAACGTTCTCGTTGGTCCAAACGCCTCCGGTAAAACCAACCTCATTGAGGTCTTCAAACTTTTAAGGAAGATATACGTTGAGAACGATACCAATCCCTTCCTCGAGTGGTGGGGCTACAACAACGTGGTATGGAGCGGGAAGGAGGAGCTTCCCATAACCGTCGGAATGCTCTTCGATGTTGACGGGTACGATGTCTATTTTGAGACGACCTTTACGGGGACGGGAGGGAGCTTCAGGATCCTGAGGGAGGTTCTGGAGGTTAAGGAGTATCTAACACTTACTAAGACTGGTTCTCAGCTGATAACCGAGTATTCCCCCAGCTTTTACAGGATTATAACTGAGACTCCTTCTGTGTTGCTGAAAGAGGTTCACTCGGGAGTTATGCCAAAAATGGAACTTGAAGCACCGAAGGATAAATCTTTGTTCCAACTTCTAATTCCAGAAAATCCCGAAGAATCATTTCTTCAAATGGTTGCAAGCATGATATTTGGAATAATGCCCATCAGCGGTACCAGATTTAGACACAATGAAAAAGAGGGGTACATAGTCTCTCCTTCCTTAAACAAGCATCCCCTTGTTTTAGTGTTTCTCAGGGAATTTCTTAACTTTGTGGATTGCCTTGTACTAAAGGGTGCAAACCTGAGGGAGGTAAAAACTCCAAAATTCCCCCGCAAAGAAACAACACTCTCTGAGGACGCCTCCAACCTTATCCCCCTTCTCTACAACATCTGGCTCCGCGAGGGAAGACTGCCCGAAGAGATAGCGAAACCCCTTTCCATAGCTTTCCCTGACACCAGGGTTTTCTTCCAGCTGACTGAGGATGGTCGGGTCATGATGAAGGTCTTTGAGGGAAACCTTGAGCTTGCCCCTCCAAGCATCTCAGACGGCTTCTATAAGACCCTTGCAATCCTCACTGCAACTTATCTCAAGCCTCCCCTCCTGATGATAGACGAGATTGAGAACTCTCTCCACCCGGAGACCCTGGAGTTAATTTTGGATGTTCTCCGCGAGAGTGAGAGCCAGGTTATAATAACAACTCACTCCCCGGTAGTTGTTGACATGACAGAACCTTCCGACCTGATATTGGTGGATAAAGTTGGGGGAGAAAGCAGGTTTGTGAGGATTAAAGATCCCGAGAAAATCAAGAGATTCCTTAATGAAAAGGGCATCACGCTGAGTGAGGGCTGGCTCTACGGCTCGCTGCTCGATAGTGATGAACAGTGATGGCCATGAATCGAGAAATTGTTATAATAACCGAAGACACATACGGAGGAGAGTTTTTTAAGAGGCTCCTGAACAGGCTGAGAAACGAGGGACTGGCAGATATCAGGTTGAAAAAGCTTTCAGGAAGGAGAAATCCTATTCATGCTCCCTATCTCTGCAACCCGAAGCTGGGGAAAATCCTCCGTGCATCTGAGCTTTCCAAGCCGGATTTTATACTCCTTGTATACGATGGGGATGGCCCATCGA
>NZ_JALUFF010000035.1 GCF_027052235.1 Thermococcus sp. | reverse complement strand
GCAACGCCATAATAATGGCCCACAATTATCAGCCTCCCGAGGTGCAGGACATAGCGGACTTCCTCGGCGACAGCCTTGAGCTCGCGAGGAAAGCGGTGAGCGTTGACGCCGACGTCATAGTCTTTGCAGGAGTTGACTTCATGGCGGAGACCGCTAAAATCCTCAACCCTGAAAAGACGGTTCTTCTGCCAACGAGGGGAGCAACATGCGCGATGGCCAACATGCTCAGACCGGAGCACATAATCGAGGCGAAGAGGAAATACCCCGACGCTCCGGTAGTGCTCTACGTCAACAGTTCCGCCGAGACAAAGGCCCTCGCCGACGTTACCGTTACATCAGCCAACGCCGTCAGAGTTGTTGAGAAGCTCGACTCTGAGGTTATAATTTTCGGACCGGACAAGAATCTCGCCTACTACGTGGCAAAGCAGACCGGGAAGAGGGTAATCCCCGTTCCAGAATACGGGCACTGCTACGTCCACAGGAAGTTCACCCTTAATGACGTTGAGCGCGCTAAGAGGCTCTACCCCAACGCCAAGCTCATGGTTCATCCGGAATGCGAGCCGGAAGTCCAGGAGAGGGCTGATATAATCGTCTCGACCGGCGGGATGATCAAAAGGGCCCCCGAGTGGGACGAGTGGGTCGTCTTCACCGAGAGGGAGATGGTCTATAGATTGAGCAAGCTCTACCCGAATATCAAGTTCCATCCCGCGAGGGAAGATGCCACCTGCATAGGCATGAAGGCGATAACACTGAACCACATCTACGAATCCCTTAAGGACATGAAGTACGCCGTCGAGGTTCCGGAGGGGATAGCCGAGAAGGCGAGAAAGGCGATAGAGAAAATGCTGGAGATGAGCTGAGATGGTTCCGCTTGAGTACCTGCTCAGGTTCATTGAGGAAGACGCCCCCTTCGGCGACGTGACGAGTGAAGCCATTATCCCGGCGGGAACCGGGGCAAGGGCGGTTATCATAGCGAAGCAGGATGGGGTTGTAGCGGGTGTTGAAGAAGCTAAAGCCCTCTTCGAGCACTTCGGCGTTAGGGTTGAAGTCAGAAAAAGGGACGGCGAGGAAGTTAGGGAGGGCGATACAATAGTTGAACTCGAAGGGGATGCCCGCTCGATACTCCTCGTCGAGAGGACGGCTTTAAACATAATGGGCAGGATGAGTGGCATTGCCACCGAGGTGAAGAAACTGGCAGGGAAGGTTAAGGCCGTCAATCCAAAGGTTCGCGTTGCCGGGACAAGGAAGAGCCTCCTCAAACCCCTCGACAAAAAAGCGATTCTCATCGGGGGCGGCGAGCCACACCGCTTCTCGCTGAGCGACGCTATACTCATAAAGGACAACCATCTCGCTCTCGTTCCTCTGGAGGAGGCGATAAGGCGCGCGAGGGCTTTCAGCGTTTACAAGGTCGTCGAGGTTGAGGTGGAGAGCCTTGAGGATGCAGTCAAAGCTGCTAAAGCTGGTGCTGACGTTGTCATGCTCGACAACATGTCGCCGGAGGAGATAGCGGGGACGATAGAAGCATTAAGGCGCGAAGGGCTCAGGGATAGGGTCAAAATCGAGGTCTCGGGAGGGATAACGCCCGAAAACATAGTCGAGTACGCGAAGCTCGATGTTGACGTCATAAGCCTCGGCTATCTAACCCACTCCGTTAAAAACTTCGACGTGAGCCTTGAAATAACTGGGAAGTTGTGAGGCCCTTCGGTTTCCGCAGGTTTCTTCGAACTTTTTTCACGCCAACCTCGATGTAGTGGTGGCAAGGCTTATAATCAACAGGTACCTTCATCTAACTGAAAGGAGGTGGTGTTGATGAACAAGCTCGCCATTATCGAGGCCAAGGGAACCGAGAGACTGAAGCGTGGCTTCGCCAAGATGGTTAAGGGTGGCGTCATAATGGATGTCACCAACGCCGAGCAGGCGAAGGTGGCTGAAGAAGCGGGGGCAGTCTCAGTTATGGCCCTCCACCGGGTTCCAGCGGATATTAGAAAGGCCGGTGGAGTTGCAAGGATGGCTCCAATAGAGAAGATTCAGGAGATAATGGACGCGGTGACGATTCCGGTGATGGCCAAGGTCAGGATAGGCCACGTTGCGGAGGCAAAAATCCTCGAAGCCCTTGGTGTTGACATGATAGACGAGAGCGAGGTTCTCACTCCGTCAGACCCATACTTCCACATAGACAAGCGCGAGTTCAAGGTTCCTTTCGTCTGCGGTGCTAGGAACCTCGGTGAAGCCGTGAGAAGAATCTGGGAAGGCGCGGCTATGATAAGGACGAAGGGCGAGGCCGGAACGGGCAACATAGTTGAAGCGGTGAGGCACGTCCGCCTCGTCGCGGAAGGCATAAGGCAGATACAGGCCATGACGGACGAGCAGGTTTACGGAGTCGCCGAGAAGTTCGCTGAACCTTACATCAGGCTCGCCCTTGACGTCAAGGAGATAGCCGGCCTTCCGAGGAACGTCCTTGAGAACGAGCCCGTCTACGGCCACTACACCTATCGCGACATAGTTGATGACCTGTACAAGATCCTCCTTGAGATAAAGAAGCTCGGCCGCCTTCCCGTCGTCAACTTCGCAGCCGGTGGCGTTGCCACCCCAGCGGATGCGGCTTTGATGATGCAGATGGGCATGGATGGAGTATTCGTCGGTTCCGGAATCTTCAAGAGCTCCGACCCGCCAAAGATGGCGAGGGCAATAGTTGAAGCTGTGAACCACTGGGACGAGCCTGACGTTCTAGTGGAGATAAGTAGGGACATTGGCGAACCCATGCATGGACAGGACATCGAGGAGCTCGAGGTTCGCCTTGAGGAGAGGGGCGTCTGACCCCCTTTTCTGTTTAACCTGAGGTGGTCAAAATGGTCAAGGTAGGTGTCATTGGCCTCCAGGGCGACGTCAGCGAGCACATAGAGGCATCCAAGAAAGCCCTAGAAAACCTTGGCGTTTCAGGCGAGGTGGTCTGGCTCAGAAAGCCGGAGCAGCTCGAAGGCATCTCCGCGATAATAATCCCCGGCGGAGAGAGTACCACGATTTCAAGGCTCATGGTGAAGAATGGCCTCCTTGAGCCAGTCAAAAAGCTCGGCGAGGAAGGATTGCCGATAATGGGTACCTGCGCGGGATTGATAATGCTCTCGAAGGAGGTAATAGGCGCAACTCCCGAGCAGAAGTTTCTTGAGCTCCTCGACGTTCGCGTTAATAGAAACGCCTACGGCAGACAAGTGGACAGCTTTGAGGCACCGGTGAAGTTGGCTTTCAGCGACGAGCCCTTCATAGGGGTCTTCATCCGCGCCCCGAGGATAGTCGAGCTTTTGAGTAACAGGGTAAAGCCGATAGCGTGGCTTGGCGACAGGATCGTCGGCGTTGAGCAGGACAACCTGATGGGCCTTGAGTTCCACCCCGAGCTGACAGATGATACAAGGGTTCACGAGTACTTTTTGAGGAAGGCGATTTGATAACATTTTTATGCAAAACTTTCCCCGGAAGACTTTTATTTTTGCTTTTTCTATGTCAATCGGTGGTTGGATGGGCGAACTCAGAAAGGTTGTCTGCCCCTACTGTGGCTTTGGATGCAACCTTCTCATAGACCCAAAGACCCTGAGGGTAAAACCATATCGTGGAGAACCGAACAGGGGAAAGCTCTGTCCCAAGGGCCTCCACGCGACCGAGTTCGTTACCTCAAGGGACAGGCTCAAGAGGCCCCTGAAGAAGGTCGGCTCTGCGATGGTTCCGGTGAGCTGGGGCGTTGCCATAGAGGAGATAGCGAACAGGCTCCTTGAGATCAGAGAGCTCTACGGGCCCGATGCCGTGGCCTTTCTGGCATCTTCCAAGGTCAGCAACGAGGAGAACTACCTCCTCCAGAAGATTGCCCGCCTCTTCGGCACGAACAACATCGACAACTGCGCTCGCTTATGCCATGAAGCTTCTGTTCATGCTCTCAAGCTTACCGTAGGAACTGGCGCTCAAACGAACCCCTACGAGGATTTGGAGAGCTTTAACGCGATACTCATCTGGGGCTACAACCCTGCCGAGACCCATCCGGTCGTCATGGACTACATCCTGAAGGCAAAGAGGAGAGGAGCGAAGATAATCGTTGTCGACGTCAGGGAAACGAGGACGATGACCTTTGCCGACTACAAGCTTGTAATCAGGCCCGGAACAG
>NZ_JALUFF010000034.1 GCF_027052235.1 Thermococcus sp. | reverse complement strand
CCAACCCGCCGATGAGGTAGAGCGCCCCCTGTATCTGGGAGGCGTAGTTTCCAAGACTTCCAACAAGGGCTCCTAAGAGGGCGAACGAGGCTACCATGCCAGCAACTATCGCCTCAACGTTCCTATTTGCAAAGGTGAGCGTTAGGGCACCCACTATTACAGGGAGAACGCAGGGGGAGAAAACGCTCAGAATCCCGGCAGAGAAGACCGTCAGTAGTGCGCCGAGGGTCAGGTTGGGCTTGTTGTCCTCTCCCTGCGGCGGGGTGCTCGTTTCGGTAGGAGGGCTCGAAGACGTGGTCGTTGGAGTGCTGCTCGTTGCTTCGCTTCCAATTGACTTCTCCACGAAGAGCCTCAGCCCCTCCGGACTTAGCGCCCCAATGGCAACACCCTTGAGAACCTTCACACCGTCTTCGACCTTGAATATAACCATAGTCGGCGTCCCGGGAACGCGTATGTTTATTGTTTCGCCGGGCTTCTTGGGCGTGTAGTAGCCAGTATTGTCGGGCTGAATGACCAGAACTCTGCCATCAACGCGGTACTGGAGGTTTGTGAGCTCTCTTCCCCTGTAAACATCAACGGCAACCAAGACCAGCCCCCTGAGGGCGTTCTCGGCATCTTTGGTGGGAAAAACCTGCTCTTTCATGTATTGGCACGCTGGACAGCTCTCCGAGTGGTAGAAGAGGAAGAAGTACTCTCCGTCATGCTGGGAAATGAGGTCGTTCAGCTCTTCTTCGGTCGATACTACATGGAACTCAAGGTTGCCGTAGGAAACCCTCTCTCCTGCCACGAGAGGCGAGAGCATAACCATGAGCACGAGCGCGATGACTAACTTTCTCACCCCTTTCACCTCAACAGGATAGCACCGGTCGTTAAAAAGAGTTTTCTTGAAGGGCGTTTCATAGGATTCCCTATCGTTGGTCTTCGACCGCATTTCCGGGCCTCTTGGATTCGCGTTGGGAAAGCATATATAGCTTCACGCCATAGGTCCCCTGATGCCTATGACTTTCGAATGGCGGCCAGAGAACCGGGGCGACCTCGTGGATGTTGAACATCTCAAGTACTCGGGAATCCTCGCGGCGTTAATCTACTGGCTCTTCGTTGCCTGGAGCATAAGCCGAAACCCCTGGTTCTCCTTCTTCCACAACGCCCTGAGCGACCTCGGCGACCCGGCTAAGGCCGCCTCGCCGTGGATTTACAACTACGGTCTCATGATCTCGGGTTTGCTCGTCTTCATCTTTTCCATCTACCTCATCCTCGCATCGGGGAACAGGCTCCAGACCGTCGGTGGCGCATACATCAGCATCTCCGCCCTTTTCCTGGCGCTCATCGGCGTCTACCACGGCGGAACGAGGCCCCACGTCTTCGTCTCGACCTACTTCTTTGTTCAGTTCTTCCTCGGGGCACTCCTCTACGGCCTGGGGAGCGGGAGAAAGACCCTGAGATACGGGTCTGCGTTGATATTCCTCCTGGCCCTTTTCGGAACCTTCCTCGACTGGCCCTCGGTGGCGCTGATAGAGACCTACGAGATAACCCTGATAATAGTCTTTACCCTTCTGGTTTTACTGGATGGGTGAAACCATTTTGGCTTAATTTTTTCCAATTTGCAAGCATAACCGTTAATAGCATCCGCGCCTAACCTTGACTATAAGTCACTCGACGAGTTCTTCTCAAGTTTTTACCGTTTCGTGACTAACGGTGTGATGAGCATGAAAGCGAAGAGAATGGCAGGCCTCGCCCTGCTTCTAAGCGTCGTGATGCTCGGCGCGTTCATTTCAGGATGCATTGACCAGGGAAACACAACAGGAATGACTTCACCCTCGGAAACCGGCACTCTAACGGGAACTCCCTCAAAAACGGAGACTTCGACGGCAACGAGGACGGAAACGACGACCCGAACTAGCCCCTCCGGGACTCAGACCACAACTGAAACGCCAGACATGACCGAGAAAAAGATTCTGGAACTTGTGAGCCAGTATGAGAACGCGATAGACAATGCCAAAGTCCAGCTCGAAAAGACGGGCTTCGAGGTAAAGGATGGTGAGTTCTCGAACTGGGACGCAAAGGCGGAGGAGCTGAGAAGGAAGGCTGACAACGAGAAAGACCCCAAACAGAGAACTGCGATGCTCTACGATCTCGCGAGGCTGAGGTACTACGAGCTGCTCAACCTTCAGAGCGCCGTTGGCATAAGCGCGATCGAGAAAGCCTACTGGGAGAACGCCACCACCGGCGAGCCGATAGAGGCCTTCTACAACAGGAGGGGCGACTTCTTCTACGCCGGAGATGATAAGATAACCAAGATGGACGTTCCCCAGATGGTCGAGAAGATGTATTCCATCACGAAGGGCTACGAGCTTGAGAGCATCGAGATCTACCAGGTCGGAACCGGGAGCGTTCTCGTCCGGAGCATTAGAGAGGGCGGAAGAATCGTTGGAGCAGGGTTGGCGGCGATAAAGATTCACGCCAAGGGCGGCATGACAATAAAGACAGACGGAAATGACTTCGGAGTCCTAAGGCTCGTTGACCCGAACACGGGCGAGACCGTCATGAAGGTTGCCCCCGACGAGAAGGGAACCTACACCGTACCGCCGGTGAACGTCACCCTACTCGGAATCACTGATGGCGGGTTCTGCTACAGGCCTTTACCCATCGATGAGAACCATATGGATCTAATGCCCATAACTGATGAGGTAACGCTCGACGAGGTTCTCTGCGCCGGCGGCCTTCAGATTGCGCCCTTCGTCTTCGACCCCACCGATGGCGGAACCGGTCCCTACGCTCCCGCCCCTCTGGAAGACCTCTACCTGATGCCCGGCCAGTACACGGTGCAGACCTTCGCCATGAAGGCCGACCTCAAGCAGCTCGCCGAACAGCTCGTCAACATAAACGTCAGGATGGGCGGAACGAAGGTCGAAACCAAGAGGGCAACGAAGGCGCTGGATGCGTTCCAGAACGCGGTAACTTCCGTCGAAGCCTCGACGAACACACCGCTGGAAACGACGTGCTCGTGCACAGTAAGCCCGCTTTTGAAAGGAATTTTCAAGGAGACTTTCGGGGGAGATCCATTCCGAGATGTTCCATCGCCGGAGAGGACGATAAACATAACGGACTTCGGCACCGGGCCGTTTATCCCCATTCCGGCAGGGGGCCTCAAGGACCACTCCGCTGAGGTGAAAGTGTTCGTGGTCTCGGACGGCAAAGGTAACGTGAACATCATCGTAGACGAGTCCGGAATAAGTGAGGGCGAGCGATTGGACCCGAGCTACCTGAACAGGATTTTCGTCGAGGTCGTCACCGGCAGGAACCCGCAGACGGGGAAGGAAGCGAGGATAGCCGCGGTCAAGGTCCTCAACACCGACGGGACGATAGCGGTGCGGGGGACGATCGAACTGCCCGAAAAGAACCTCGTGGTGTCGGTTGTCCGGGAAGGAAGAGAAGGAAAGCTCTCGAACGAGGAGGGAGCATCTGACAGGTAAACCGCCTTTTCTTTTTCCCTTAAAGGCGCTCTTCCCTCAGCTTTTCCCTCACCTCGTCCCTTATCGGCCTGAGTGCCCTTGCGTACTTCTCAAGGGTCTTGAAAAGCCGTTCAACTCTCTCCTCGTACTTCTCGTCCTTAAGCTCCTCGCCCTCGAAGATATCATCCACGTTGTAGAAGAGCACCTGCCCGACGGGAAGCATCCTGTAGTTCACAGCCGCCGTTCTGAGCTCCATCAGGAGCCGCGTTCCCCCGGTAACGACTGAAAGCGTAACTATCCCAACCGGTAGGGCCTCGTACTCGTCGTAAATCGTGTCGAGGAGTATCTTCAGCTCCCCCGGATAGCTCCCGTTGTACTCCGGCGCGACTATCACCAGGCCGTCTGCCTCAAGGATCTTGGCCCTGTAACGTTCAATCTCAGGCGTCACCTTCCAGCGGTGGGTGTAGGCCAGGAGGTAGTCCTTTACATCTATCAGCTCCGCCTCCCAGCCGAGTTCTCTCGCCTTTCCGGTGAGGTACCTTGCTACCTTCTCACTCTTCCTCCCTTCCCTTGCCGTTCCGAGGATTATCTTAACCTTCATATCATCACCCGAGTGTGTTCTCCCTGGCTTTATTTAAGTTTGTCCTTCAAATCGGAAAGCATTGGAGTTCGAAACTTCTCATTTTGTTAGACAAACCTTTTTAAATTAGGTAGCCCTAATATCTCACGG
>NZ_JALUFF010000033.1 GCF_027052235.1 Thermococcus sp. | reverse complement strand
TTCCTGAGAGGGGCGAGACGGTACTTATGTGGAGCCTGCTCGTCATGGGGAGTGCCGTTCCGGCAAAGGTCCCGTTTCCGAGGGCTATGACGTTCTCAACGCTAAGGGGGTCTATCGGGCCGTCGAGCATCTCGAAAAGGGTTTTTGAGTTGAAGCCCCTACCGCCGAGGTAGAGCTTGGTATCTTCCGGCTTCACGGGCTGCTTAACGGCCTTTCCCCGGCTCAGGTCGATGAAAAGAATCTGGCTTTCTCTGTCCGTTGGCATTGACATCTTTCACATCCCCGGCGTGAAGTTACAATAATATAAGTTGGGTTTTAATGCGTATAAAGGTTTCCAAGGTTCCAAAAACCTCTTAACTTCCGCTTTCCTTCCTCCTTCGGTGGTGTGAATGGAGGCCTTTGACAAGGAAGAGCTCACGGTCATCAGGAAGTTCGAGCACATAGAGCACTGCCTAAAGAGGAACGTGCAGGCCCACGTTTCCAACGGGTTTGAGGATGTACACTTCGTCCACATGAGTTTACCTGAGATAGACAAGGATGAAGTTGATCTGAGCGTCGAGTTTTTGGGCAGGCGCTTTGACTACCCGATTTTCATAGCCGGAATGACCGGCGGAACGAAGGGCTCACAGCTCGCCGGAAGGATAAACAGGACTTTAGCCAAAGCCGCTCAGGAACTCAACATCCCGATGGGAGTTGGAAGTCAGAGGGCGATGATAAGGAAGCCAGAAACGTGGGAGAGCTACTACGTTCGCGATGTCGCTCCAGATGTTTTCCTCGTCGGCAACTTAGGCGCCCCCCAGTTCTCTGAGACGATTCCCGAAAGGTACGGGCTTGAGGAGGCTTTGAAGGCCGTCGAGACGATTCAGGCCGATGCTCTGGCAATACATATGAACCCCCTGCAGGAGAGCGTCCAGCCCGAGGGGGATACTCAGTACAGGGGCGTTCTCAAAGCGTTGGCCGAGCTCAAGGCCGAGTTCCCCTATCCGATAATAGCCAAGGAAACCGGTGCCGGAGTTTCCAAGGAAGTTGCGATAAGGCTTGAGAGCATAGGGATTGACGCGATAGACATTGGTGGCCTCGGCGGGACGAGCTGGAGCGCGGTCGAGTATTACCGCGCCAAGGACGAGATTGGAAGGGACTTGGCTTTACGCTTCTGGGACTGGGGGATTAAAACGGCCATAAGCGTGGCTGAAGTGCGCTATTCGACCGATCTGCCGATAATAGCCACAGGCGGAATGCGCGACGGAATAACGATGGCGAAAGCTTTAGCTATGGGAGCGACCTTCGCCGGTGTTGCGTTACCGCTTCTCAAGCCCGCAGTTAAGGGGGACGTCGAGGGCGTAATCAAAATCCTGAGGAGATACATCGAGGAGATAAGGAACGCCATGTTTCTGGTAGGTGCTAAGAACGTTGAAGAGCTCAGAAAAGTTCCGCTCGTGGTTACTGGCTTCACCCGGGAGTGGCTGGAGCAGAGGATTGATTTGATGAACTACCTGCGGAATAGGTGACGTCTCTCTTGAGTTATCTTTTTAAACTTTCTATTGTACAAATCTCGGGACGGCTATGGGGGAAGAATCAAGGGGCCGGCTCATTGCAGACTTCATAGAGGGCTTTGCACTCACCTGTAATCCCTTTACGATGGCCCTTTCCGTTGCGGTATCCTTTATTGAAGCGATCATCATGAAGTTTAAAACCACTCCCCGAAGGAACGTCTTCTATCTATTGGGTGCATTGGTGGGGACAGTTTACTCTTACTACGCTGATGGAACTTGGTTTATGGGCTGGAACGGAATCTGGTGGATGCCTGCGGGTCTAATCGTGGCATCGCTGATGGGAATACCCCTATCTTGGTATTTTGGAAGAAAGGAGTAATGAATGCACACCTTTTTAAACCCTCCCGAGAAGTAGGGCCAACGCAGCCCCACGCCTCATGAGAGGCCTGGGGCGGGAGGCTGATGAGCATGATAAAAATCTACACGATTAGCGGTTACGAGGAAGTAGGTAAGAACATGACAGCAGTGGGCTACTCCGACGGGGGAAGGGAAGAGGTCGTTATAATAGACATGGGCATAATGCTCGATCGGGTTCTCATCCACGAGGACACTAACATCCAGAAGTTCTCCGACAAGGAGCTCCAGCGCCTCGGGGCAATCCCCGACGACAGAATCCTCTGGAAGGGCGGTAAGAACAGAAAGGTTGTCGCGATAACCCTCACCCACGGCCACCTCGACCACATTGGGGCGATTGGAAAGCTCGGCCCCCACTACCCGGACGTACCGATCTACGGCACACCCTACACGGTAAAGCTCGCCAAGAGCGAGGTCAAGAGCGAGGAGTACTTTGAGGTCAAGAACCCGATGTACGAGACCGAATACGGCGAGATAGTGCAGGTGAGCGAGAACTTGGCCATAGAGTTCGTCCGCTCGACCCACTCCATTCCCCAAGCTTCTATGGTCGTCGTCCACACGCCAGAGGGTGCAGTTGTCCACACCGGCGACTTCAAGTTCGACAACAACAGCCCGCTCGGCGAGAGGCCTGACTACAAAAGGTTAAAGGAGCTCGGTAAGGAGGGCGTTAAGGTGCTCATAGCGGAATCAACGCGCGTTGCTGAACCAACCAAGACCCCCAGCGAGCGCGTCGCCCAGATGCTCCTTGAGGACTTTTTCCTCTACGAGGGGAGGGAAGAGGTTGGGCTTATTGCGACGACCTTCGCGAGCCACATCGCCCGGCTTCAGGAGCTGATATGGATAGCGAACGAGATGGGCAGGCAGGCGGTTTTTGTTGGCAGATCCCTCGCGAAGTACACTGGAATAGCGAAACAGCTCGGCCTCATAAAGATGAAGGGGGCGAGGGCCGTTAGAAGCCCTAACGCCGTCAGGAAGGTTCTCAAGGAGGTCAGCCAAGCGAGGGAGAACTACCTTCTCATCGTCACCGGCCATCAGGGTGAACCCGGGGCTGTTCTAACGAGAATGGCCGACGGCGAGCTCTACGACATCGGCGAGAGGGACACCGTTGTATTCTCCGCGGGAACGATACCCAACCCCATAAACCTCGCCCAGCGCTACAAGCTTGAAACAAAGCTCAGGATGAAGGGCGTCAGGATGATAAAGGACATGCACGTCAGCGGTCACGCGAGCAGGGAAGACCACCGCTACCTGGTGAGAATGCTCAACCCCGAGAACATCGTCCCAGCCCACGGCGACTTCAGGATGCTGACCCACTACGCGGAGCTCGCTGAAGAAGAGGGCTACCTCATAGGCAAGGACGTCTTCGTTTCGAGGAACGGCCACGTGGTGAAGATAGGGTAAAGCTGATAAAGGGGTTCTCCTTTTTCTCCTTGGTTTGAGTTCATCTCACACTCACGGGGTGATTGCATGGGGAAATACGATGAGCTGTTCGCAAGGATTAAGGATAAAGCCAGGGACGTTGACAGGATCATTCTGGAGCTCGTTCCCGAGAAGGAACCGCTGGAGCTATACAAAGCGGCCAGGCACTACCCGCTCGCGGGTGGAAAGCGCGTAAGGCCCTTTGTCGTCCTCCGCGCTACTGAGGCAGTCGGCGGTGACCCGAAGAAGGCCCTCTATCCAGCTGCTTCCGTCGAGTTCATCCACAACTACTCGCTGGTTCATGACGATATAATGGACATGGACGAGCTGAGGCGCGGAAGGCCGACCGTCCACAAGCTCTGGGGCGTCAACATGGCAATCCTTGCTGGTGATTTACTCTTCAGCAAGGCCTTTGAGGCGATAGCCAGGGCCAATGTTTCCCCCGAGAAGAAGGCTAGAATCCTCGACGTCCTCGTCAGGACTTCCAACATGCTCTGCGAGGGCCAGGCTTTGGACATAGAGTTCGAGACGCGCGATGAAGTCACCGTTGAGGAGTACCTCAGGATGATAAGCGGAAAGACAGGGGCACTCTTTCAGGGCTCGGCGGAAATCGGCGCGATAGTCGGAACCGATAACGAGGAGTACATTCAAGCTTTATCAAAGTGGGGCATGAACGTGGGCATAGCCTTCCAGATATGGGACGATGTTCTTGACCTAATAGCCGACGAGGAGAAGCTCGGAAAACCTGTGGGAAGCGACATAAGGAAGGGCAAGAAGACCCTCATAGTGAGCCACTTCTTTAGCAAAGCCAGCGAGGAGGACAAGGCCGAGTTCCTGAAGGTCTTCGGCAAGTACGCCGGCGATGCTAAGGGTGATGCCCTCATACACGACGAGAGGGTTAAGGAAGAGGTCACCAAAGCCATCGAGCTCCTCAAGAAGTACGGGAGCATTGACTACGCCGCTCGCTATGCGAAAGACCTCGTCAGGGAAGCCAACGAAGCGTTAAAAGTTCTCCCCGAGAGCGAAGCCAGGAGAGACTTGGAGCTTTTGGCGGAGTTTCTGGTCGAGAGGGAGTTTTGATGGGAGAGCTCAGGCTCTCCGATTATTCCTCAGATATCGTTATCCTATCCCTGCTCCTCTTGTTTCTGTCGTCCCTGGCCGTCCCCTGGGTGGAAGTTTCCGTGAGCTCCCCGGGCGATGCCCTTTACTTCCTCCTCCTGCCGTGGGTTTTAGTAGTTCCACTCCACGAGGGCCTCCATGCCTTGACGGCAAAGCTTCTCCGGGCCAGAGTGAGATTCGGCGTTACGACGATTAACAAGTTTGCTTTAACACCCTACGTGGCCATCGAGACTCCATTGCCCGCGGAGAAGTATGTCCTCGTTTGCCTTTCTCCGCTGGCACTCTCGGCCATTTCAATATCCCTTGCTTGGGTCTTCCGCTCCGACTTCTGGGCGCTCGTTTACATCTTCAACACCGTCGGCATGGCGGGCGACTTCCTCACTGCGCTCGTGCTCTTAAAAATGCCCCGGAATGCAAAGGTCTCTGATGATGGGACAGTTCTTCGCTCCGATGAAGAAATACCCGGACCTTACCCGCCATGGGTTTCGTCACTTCTAAAGGGCCTCATAGTGCTGGTTCTCCTGTTAGTCCTCCTCCTCGGCCGTGTAGAAGTTGTAGTCGAGAAGTGACTTTCTGCCAGAATCCACCCCACCGGCGGGTGTTCCGCTCCTTCTTTCCACTTCTCGTAGGCGATATCCCATCTTTTTAAAAGCTCGGTGCGCTTTTTCTCATCTTTTATTCTCTCCACGTACTCCCGCGGGATATAGGCTAAGTGATGCGGAAGGCCCGGTTCGAAGGTCCCGCTTTCGATTATTCTTCCTCCGGCTTTTTCGACGAGTTCTCTGAGTTCCTCCAACGTTGGGTAGTGCAGGTCGTCCTTCTCGCCGAAGAGGGCCTCAAAGATTTCCTCGCGCAGGTTGTAGAATTCGAGGTGTGCCTTCTGTCTCTCGTTGTTCGCTACCGGCAGGCTCTCGGCTATGAAGACCCTATCCGCAACGCGGAGCATCTCTGAGATTACTTTTACCATCGTTTCCTCGTTGTTCAGGCTCCGTATTCCGTGCACGAGGACGGCCAAATCGAAGGCCCTAAACGGAAAGGGCAGTTCCCTTGCGTCGAGCTTTAGTGGGATTATCCTGTGCTTGAGGCCAGTGACCGAGGTAATCTCTTCAAAGAAGTACCACCTTGATTTATCGACTGCCACAACGCGGCCGGTTTCGCCGACGAGATATGCTAGTGGGACCGCCGTTAGGGCATGTGCGCCACATCCGATTTCGAGGACGTTCATGCCCTCTCTTATTGATGCAAACTGAAGAACACGAAAGCGTTCGAGCATCTCGATGTGGAGCCAATTGGGAGATAGTGGAGACTCGTTCCGGGGCGGAATTTTGGAGAGGACGTCCTTCTTAAAAGTTTCCTCGCTAACCAGCATGAAAAACACCGGAAAATGCCAAAGGACTTTTTCTTTAAGGAGTTTTCGGAGAAAAGGTTTTATAAGGTGGGGGAGAATTTTATGCGAGGTGAATTTCTGGATTTGCAGGATTTTCTTCCGGTGGCTTATCCCGCCGATTGCATGACCATACAACTTCTTTGCCCTGTCCCTATTTCTCTCAAAAAACCCGAGGCAAGATAGTGTTGATAAAATTACTTTGGCAATATCAATAACTACTAAATTTCATAGTAAAGCTTATAAAGACGTCTGGTCAAAAATTGAGTGCAAAACCTAGTGGAGGTGAATCATGTGGAATGGAAGCCTCTAATGGCAGTCTTGTTGGGACTGCTGATGATCGGAGTAACAGCTGGAAGCACGGCAGCTATGGAATTACCTCTAAAAAATCAATGTGTAACTACTACCGCCAGGGGACTATATGATCCATCTCCTGGCACAAAACTGTACTCTACAGGCATTGAAATAAACAAAAATGTCACAGGATTAATCCGGTTAAATACGAATACAATTAGTGTCATAATCCTTAATGGGAAGTCTAGGCTTTTTATCAAAAAGAGATTCTCAGTATTTAGATCTAGATATTTTGATGGTTATGTACTCTTGGTCAATAACTCAAAAAAAGACAAGGTCACTATCCTCCAAGGCAATGTTTATGATGACGGTAAGGTAGAGATATTCATTAAAGATACCAAAGGTGGAGTATACGCATTAAGCACAATCAATGAATATGCACCTAGACTCTTTAAGTCTATGAACATTCCTGCTGTAGACATTGATAAGAACTACTGGTTGCCATTGGCTGTATCTCCTAAAATTAAAATTCTAAAACTAGGCAGTAGTACCAGGATGAATGTGTTAGGAGGTACTAGAAGTGATGTTGTTAGAGACGATGAATATGTTATAGTAAGTTACCAGGGGATCAATCCGTATGAGGAACAATGGTATATTCACATAGGTTATGCTTTTGAGGGCCCAACGTATATAAAAGACTATGGGGACTACAAAGTCGCAGTTAAAATTTTAGATGAAGGAAAATACATAGATCGGGGAACATCCTTTGCCCTTATTAGCATGGGCACCCCCTTAGAACTCGGGAATTATAACGATCCAATAGAAATAGGCCTTACTGCACCATGGACAAATGCAATCCACGACAGGATATATCGGATTGGAGGGCCTATCGATGTGCCTTCCCAGCCAAGTTCTCCGAATTTGCTAAAATGGGCGCTTAGTCTGTTATCTTGGTATTTTGGAGTTCCTGACCCAATTTCTGACCTCGTTCCAGATTCTCAGGCTTCATTACCTTTGCAATTTCCCATATACCCGGGAACAGAATCCAATTCGTTTAAGTTTGTATTTAGTCATGGTGCGTTGTTACGTAAAGGAAACCACATAGACGTGGAGGGCATTATCATTGAATACCATGATGGGAAAGGGGGAACAATGCCAATATACGTAGTCTACAAGGTCCCGGTTTATTGGAATTACATATATGCCACAAAAGTAACCACATTAACAAAGAAGATGTCACTACAGGTCACTCACAGGTGATACTATGAAGCTTATAGCAAGAGACGCTCTTTATCTCTTTCTTGTTTTTCTCCTAGTTGTCAACCTCTGGGTGACCTCTCATGAAAACGAAAAGCTGAAAATAGGGCAGGAGAGCATAAAGGAGAACCTCATTGTCTCTCAGCTTACCCATGAAATCTTCGAGGTTAGGCATCACGCAAAACTCGTGAAAAGGCTCATGGGAAACCATTTAGATAATGAATCAAAACTTGCCCTGCTTATTGAGTTAAACAACACGAAATACTCCCTTTCAAAGCTGGAGATGAACGCGGATCACTTAGGGGCTTGGCTGGGATACGAGGAGAACACTCCTTCTGAAGGTGAGTGCGTGGAGCTTCTTGATGTTGTGTACTCTTCAATCCAAAGGGGAAACATGACTAACAATGATGTATTTCTCGCCAGCAAGGGTATTGACGCAATAATAAACTTTACCTATGTATACCCACCAACCTACGAGAACATCGTGAAGGGGCTGGGCGAAATGAACAGGGAATGCGGGGAATTGCTTCAAGAAGCAAAAAAATAGAACTTAGAGAAAGAAAATGTGGAAAACCTCACTCCACAAACACCGCCGGCTTCAGCGGCATCGCCTGCTTTTTCTTTCCTCCCTTATCTTCTTCTGGGTTGATGATTATCTCAAGGCCGAGCTCCTTCTCCATGAAGTCCTTGGCTTCTCTCAGCGCTTTCTCCTCGTTTATCCTCTTTACCTCGAAGGCTCTGTCCTTTATCAACCTCTGGATGAGCTTGCTTACCTCCTTGCCGTGCTTCCTCATCTCTGGGTCTTTCATCAGCTCGGCCATAGCTGACTTGAAGTCCCTCTTCTCGGCCACAACTTCAACTACCTTCCACTTCCACTCTGGCGAAGTGTAGATGTAGGCCCTCTTGGCGTCTTCGAGCTTGGCCACGCGGATAATCTCCTTGATGTCCTCGATGACGGACTGGACGAACTGCTCTTCAGCCTCAACCGTCTCGTTCCACCACTCCTCGACCGGCTCCGGCCACTCCGCAAGGCTGACGAACCCCTCCCCGCCGAGCTTCTCCCAGAGCTCCTCAGCTATGTGAGGTGTGAACGGCGCCATGAGCCTTACCCAGATTTCTGCCAGCTTTCTCAGCACGTAGCGCTTCGCCTCGTCGTCCCTGCCCTCAGTTCTCCTCATGTACCAGCGCAGGTCGTTCAGGACGGTGTAGAAGGCCCACTGCACTGCTGTCCTCGTCCTGAACTCCTCAAGGGCTTTAGTGGTTCCTTCAATGGCTTTGTTCAGGCGGTGGAGCATCCAGCGGTCGATGTCCTTGAGCTTGACGCCTTCCTTGGCTTCATAGCCTGAGAACTCGCTTATCAGCTCGTAAAACCTCTCAACCTGTCTGCGGAGCTTGCCTACTTCTTTCCTGCGCCAGTCGAAGTCGCTGTCGTGCTCGGCAAGGCTCATTATGTAGAGCCTGACAACGTCCGCCCCGTTCTCCTCGATAGCGTCGATGAAGTTCAGCACGTTGCCCTTGCTCTTGCTCATCTTCTGCCCTTCCAGCGTTCCGAAGCCGTTGACAGCGATGCCCCTCGGCCAGTGCTTCCTCCTAAATATCGCCACGTGGTTGAATATGAAGAACGTCAGGTGGTTTGGTATTAGGTCTTTGGCGGAGCAGCGCCAGTCGAGCGGGTACCAGTACTCGAACTCCTCCTTCATCTCGTGGATTGTCTCCGCCGGAATCCCGGTCTTCTCCTCAAGTTCCTTCTCGCGCTCCTCGCTAAAGTCCTCCCTGAATATGTAGTCAAAGAACTCCCTCGTGAGCTTCTCTGGATTAAGCCTACCCTCTTTCCTCAGCTGGTTGATGTGCCTGCTTATAGTGTAGTAGGCCATGTAGATTGTGGAATCGCTCAGGCTTTCTATGACCCACTCCGGATCCCAGGGCAGGGGCGTTCCCAATCCAACTTTCCTTGCGCAGGCCTTCTTGTCGAGCCAGTCTATTACCGCCTCGAACTGCGCCCTTCTGCTCTCCGGGAGTATCTTCATGTTAGCGAGTGCTTCTCTCGCCTTCTCCTTCCATTCCGGATTGCCGTAGTCGATGAACCACTGGTCGTGGATTATCTTGATTACCGCCCTGTTCCCGAAGCGACTTATGACAGGTTTATCCGCGAACTCGTACATTATCTCGGCGATTCCCTTCTCCATGAGCTCCTTCGCTATGAGGTCCTTTACCTCCTGGACTGGCTTGCCCGCGTAGGGCTCTATCTTGAAGACTCCCTTGTGGTACTCCGCCTTGTAGATGTTTCTGGTCGCTTCCTCAAGCTTCTCCCTGTCCTTCTGGCTCTTAACTCCGAGTCTCTCGGCCTCTTCAACAGCTGGAAACTCGCCGTAGCCCTCAAGCTCGATGAGCGAGATGTAGCTTATCTCCTCGACAACGCGCGGGTCAATGTCGTACTTGAGCAGAATCTCCGTCTCCTTTTTCAGGTCTTCTAAGGCTATGTGGTCGAAGGGAGCGTGAGCCGGAACGCTCATGACGACGCCGGTAGCGTTGTCCGGGTCAACGAACTCCGCCGGCAGGATGATGATTTCGTCGCCAGTTACTGGGTTCTTCACGTACCTTCCGATGAGCCTCTCGCCCTTGAACTCCTCGATGACCTCTATCTCTCTGTCTTGGAAGGAGAGCTTGTAAGCGGCCTCCTTGCTGACTATCCAGGTTTCCTCCTTTCCGCCACGTCTGACCTTAGCCTTGACGTAAGTAGCGCTGGGGTTGAGCCACATGTTTGTGACGCCGTAGACTGTCTCGGGCCTCAGCGTTGCCGCGGGCAGGTAAATAACCTCGCCGTCCTCCTCGAGGATGAACTTGATTATGACGTACTCCAGAATCTGGATGTCCTCGCCCTCCATGATGTCGTGGTCGCCGAGCGGGGTTCCAACAACGGGATCCCAGCGAACGCGGTGCGCTCCCTTAACCACCAGTCCCATGTCTTTGAGCGTCCAGAACTGCCACTCTATGAACTTGCTGAAGGGTGGAAACAGTGAAGTCGTGTGGAACTCCCTCGTCCAGTCAACGCTAAAACCGGCCCTGATGAACGTCTCCTTCGCGGACTTCATGAAGTACTTGACTATCTCCTTCGGGTCCTCGAACTTCCAGAGGATTTCCTCGGGGACTTTGTAGACGTCGCGGTATATGTGGATGGTCTTCGGGTCGCGGCTCTTTATCCTCTCGGCGATGCCGACTATCGGCGCTCCGGTGATGTGCCATGCCATCGGGAAGAGGACGTTGTAGCCCTGCATTCTCTTAAAGCGCGCTATTACATCCGGAATCGTGTAGGTTCTTGCATGCCCCACGTGGAGGTGGCCTGAGAGGTAGGGGAACGCAACGGTTATGTAGAACTTCCTCTCCTTGGGCTTGGCTTTTCTGTCGGGCTCGAAAACCCTCGCCTCCATCCAGCGCTTCTGCCACTTCTCCTCAATGGCCTTGAAGTCGAGCTCAGCCATGGCTAAAACCTCCTTTAGCTTCGATTTTCACCACTAAAAAGGAACTGCAAGCTTCAAAAGCGCGAGATTCCAAAATAGGGGGGTTATCGGTGAAATCAGTTACCGCTGAGATTACGGTGGAGAAGACACTCCCCCCTCATCGGCATCGGAAGCGGTAAAGACTTTGGGTATTTAAGGTTTTTGGAGGGCTCAGAGGATGACCAGCTCCCTCTCGGCCCTTGTCAGCCTCCTACCCCTACCGTCTATGACCGCCACGTCGTCCTCTATGCGAACCCCTCCAAGGCCAGGAACGTAAATTCCGGGCTCTATCGTGAAGGTCATGCCGTTCTCAAGGATTACCTCTCCGTCTGGCCCTATGTAAGGCTCCTCGTGGACGTCTAAACCAAGGCCATGCCCGGTTCTGTGGGTGAAAAATTTCCCGTAGCCGGCGTTTGCTATCGTCTCCCTCGCCACAGCATCCACGTCTTTCGCCTTTACACCGGTTTTAACGGCCCGGTAGGCCCTTTCCTGCGCCTCCCTTACAATTCCGTATATTTCCACCAGCCTCTCATCGGGCTTTCCCACCGCTATGGTTCTCGTTATGTCCGAGCAGTAGCCTCTCCACCTCGCTCCGAAGTCGAGGATTACCATGTCCCCCCGCCTAATCCGCCTGTTGCCGGGCTCGTGGTGAGGATTTGCGCCGTTTTTGCCGGAGGCCACTATAGGCTCGAAGGATATTCCATCCGAGAGCTCCCTTATGGCGAGCTCTATCTTAAGGGCTAACTCCCTCTCCCTCATCCCGAGGATGTCCCAGCTTAAGACCTCTTCAAAAACTCTGTCAACGACTCTGGAGGCGTGCTTCATAAGGTCTATTTCCTTCTCGTCCTTTCTCATCCTCATCTCCCTGATTACCGAGCTCAGTGGATGGAAGCTGAACTCCCCGAGCTTCATAATGCCAATCAACCAGTCCGCCCGCATGGTATCCTCAACAAGGATTTTTCCCGAGGAGAGTCCGAAATCCGCGAGAATCCACGCGAGCTTCTCGTAGGGGTTCTCACCGTCGCGCCAGAAGGTAACCGGGAAGTTTTTGACGACGTTCTCGTAGAGGGCCGGCGCTAGTAGGGAGTAGCTTCCATCGGCCGAAAGGGCGAGCAAAGTCAGCCTCTCGCCTGCTTCGTGGATTCTCAATCCGGTCAGGTAGTAGAAGTTTGAGCCGGGGCTTATAAGGGCTCCCTCAAAGCCCCTCTCTTTCATCAGTGGGATAAACCTGTCGAGGCGCACATGCTTCACCGCCCCAACTACTCCGCAACCCTTAAAAACTAATTCTCGAACTCGGCTCGACTTGGCGGGGCAAACCCGCGGGATGTTCCCGGAAGGGAGAACCACAAACGAGGAAGGTGAGCAAGATGGGTATGTACAAGTACATTAGGGAAGCCTGGAAGAGTCCCAAGAAGAGCTACGTCGGTGAGCTCCTCAAGAAGAGGATGATCCAGTGGAGGAGGGAACCGGTTGTTAAGAGAATCGAAAGGCCGACCAGGCTCGACCGCGCTCGCTCTCTCGGCTATCAGGCAAAGCAGGGCTACGTTATCGCTCGCGTCCGCGTGAGGAAGGGTGGAAGAAAGAGGCCCAGGTGGAAAGGCGGAAGGAAGCCGAGCAAGATGGGTATGGTCAAGTACTCGCCAAAGAAGAGCCTCCAGTGGATTGCCGAGGAGAAGGCAGCGAGAAAGTTCCCGAACCTTGAGGTTCTCAACTCCTACTGGGTCGGCGAGGACGGTATGTACAAGTGGTTCGAGGTCATTCTCGTTGACCCGCACCACCCGGTTATAAAGAGCGACCCGAAGATAGCCTGGATAGCTGGCAAGGCCCACAAGGGCAGGGTCTTCCGAGGACTTACCAGCGCTGGAAAGAGGAGCCGCGGCCTGCTCAACAAGGGCAAAGGCGCTGAGAAGGTCAGGCCCAGCATAAGGGCCAACAAGGGCAAGGGCAAGTGAATGGTTCGTATACTGTCCTAAGTTGGCCAGTTTTTGTTAAACTTTTTAAACTTCTTTCGGTACTTTATTGTTGAGTACGATGGGCAAAAAAGATAAATTAATTGAAGCGTACCAAGAATTTACGAGGTGGATTACTCCCGATATAATTGAGATTCTTCAGGTAGTGGCAGTTGATATTAGTAAGGGGACTAGGGCATTAGTAGTTTATCCCTCCGGCAAAGTTATGGAGGATATAATCAGAAAGTTTGATTCTCGTCTTTCAGGATATGGATTCTGTGGGTTGGAACATTTTAAGAGGGACAAAGGAGGCAAGACAGGAAGAGAAAAATATCTTGAAATTTTTGGGAATGTGTTATCATCTCATGAAGAAAAGTTTGTACATGTCAAAGCATACAGAAAGTCTGCAAAGCACGTTTTCCGTGATCATTTTTATTCATTTCTTAAGGCTGGGAACATGTTCATAGTTGATAAGAACTATCTTCCATGGATTAACATAGATGTTCTTAACATGTTATATCCCCATACAGAGATTATTGAAGAGATGAGATACTTCAAGTTATTCAACACCACAGATGGTCCAATTGTTGTAATTGCAGAGGATGTGATTCAAAGTAACTGTGACAATCCAGAATCTGAATCTTGTGAGTATGAATGTGAGTTTCCCGTAAACATTACATACAAAGGCTTTTTAATGTCTGATAATCTGGCTAATTTCTGCAGGCGTCTGTTGGAAGATTACAATAACATAGCTTCTGATAACTTGCGTTCGCTTAAAGAATTCGCTAAAACTCTTACTGTACGGAGGTAAAAGAACTAAAGCAACAGCCTGCCGGTCGGCATTCGCCCCACAGGGCAGGCCAGATGATTGCCGTTTTGGTTTTACATTATCCTTTTCTGTGTGGTCCTTAAAAGCATTTCGCTTTTGGCTGTCAATATCATATTTTTAAACCCTTTTTGTATATTCACTCCGGTGATAAAAATGACAAACCTAAAGGCCCACCACGTCAGGATTACCACGTTCATTCAGGCGACCGAGGACGAAGACAAGGTTCTTGAGGCGATAGCGACCTTCATCCCGGAGGAGATAGATGAGGAAGACGTTCTCCTAGATGTCAGCGAGACCACCGGCTTTTTTGGAAACTCCATTAAGGTCGTCAACGTCGAGATAAAAAGGAGCAGGGCAGTAAGAGCTTTTCTCAAACACTTCAAGGAACTGCTGAGCGAGGAGGACAAGAAATACATCCTCGAGCACCTCGACGAGAAGGTTGACGAGGAGGGAACCCTCTACGTTCGCTTCAACAAGCAGAAGGCATATCTCGGCGAAGCGGAAGTTGATGAAGGTCCCGACGTGATACAGGTTAAGATAAAGGTCAAGGCCTTCCCGATGAGGAAAGAGGCCGTAGTAAAAGCCGTGAGGGAGTGGCTGGAGGAATGACGGAGGAAAACCTTCCCCGCGACTACTTCGTCGAGATGGACGTCAGGAGCGAGGAGGCCTACGAGCTCGTGAGTGAGTGGTTCGATGAGGTGGTGTTCACCAGAAAGCTCGTTCTGAAGGATGAGCCCGAGTGGGGTGCCCTAAAGGATGAACTAAAGGAACTCAGGGAAAGATACGGGAAGGTTGCACTCCTGCTCGTTACCAAAAAGCCCAGTCTGATAAGGGAGGTGAAGCGCAGGAATCTAAAGGCCCTCCTCTACGTTCAGGGTGGCGACATGAGGGTCAACAGGATGGCGATAGAAGCCGGGGCAGACGCTTTGATAAGCCCCTGGCTCGGGAGGAAGGACACAGGCTTCGACCACACCTTAGCTGGAATGGCCTCAAGGAGAAACGTCGCGATAGGCTTCTCCCTTTCACCCCTTCTGAAGGCCAGCCCATACGAGAGAGCCTTAACTCTGCGCTTCATGATGAAGGTCTGGGAGCTCGTTAGGAAGTACCGCGTGCCGAGGTTTATAACGAGCTCGGCCGAGAGCAGGTGGGAAGTCCGCTCTCCGAGGGACTTGATGAGCCTCGGGATAAACATAGGGATGGAAATTCCAGAGGCCAGGGCGAGCTTGAACTTCTATCCAAGGAGGATTCTGTCAAAGCTTACCTGAACATTCTCCAGTTGATGTCTTCGTCTGTCCTCTGGAACGTCTCCACGTAGATCAGGTAATCCGTGGCATCCCGTGTAACTTCAGCTATCTCCTTTCCGAGCTCATCCCCCAGAGCAAGGGCCAGGGTGGCGCTTCTTTTATGGAACTCCGGGACGCTGGAGTTCGGATCCTTCATGAGAAAGCTCACCGCCTCTTTCAGCATTAAGCTTCTCCCAGATATTGTGTCGAGCATTTTTCCGAGGGTACTGCCCATCCACAGGGATAGGGAATCATAAGCGAGTTGATAGAGAGCTCCTATGTAGAACTGAAGCTTGCTTCCCTGCTCACTCCAGACCTCGTATTGGGTGAACGGGTTAGTCCCTTGGAGGCGTCTCAATATCTCGTCTAATATTAGTTTGGTGTTCCTGTGTATGTTGTCGAGGTACCTCTCCCCCGCTATAACACTCGCATCGTCGCCGGAAAACAGGGCCATCGAAGAAATTATTCCACCTAGGAAGGCGCCGTTTACGTTGAGGGGTATCTTCCTCCGGGGAGCTATCATAAGACTCTGCGCCGAGAGCATTTCCCAGGTAGCGATGTAAAACGGCCCGGTGAGTGGATCCACCATCGTGTCTTGGAGAACACCCTTGAGAACGTACAGAACGCCACTTTTAACGTTGAGCTCGCTGAGTGGATACAGAAGCCTTCGCTCGTTTGGAAGTTTAGAAAATGACCCAACGGGAACTATCTCAAGGGTCTGCCCCTCAACCCCGAGTCTGCTCTGAAGAGAGTTTAGATAAGAGTTCAAAACCCCTTTAAGGTTCCTTGAGAGCTCGTCAACGTTTTTCGAAATCAAAAAGGACCTAAGAAAGTTCGTCTCAACAGAGCGAGATGGAGGCTCTTTATCCATAGACAACCACCATTACGTTATATTCTCTCCACCCTCTAAAAAGCTTTTGAGCTCCCAGAAATTCAACTTTCCCGGGCATAAAAAGAAAAAGCCGGGTCAGGGCTCCTCTAAAGCAGGGAAGTAGTCGGGCTCGTAATCTTCAAGCTTTCCGTCGAGGTAGTCCTCGTAGCCCTGAAGGTCGAGCAGGCCGTGTCCACTGAGGTTGAAGAGTATGACTTCCTCTTTTCCTTCTTCCTTCGCCTTCAGTGCCCTGTCTATCGCTCCCTTTATTGCGTGTGCACTTTCTGGGGCTGGAATTATGCCCTCGGTCTTCGCGAAGAGCTCGGCCGCTTGGAAGACCTCGTTCTGGTGGTAGGCCACTGGCCTGACGATTCCGTGGTTTATCAGAACGCTGAGCGTTGGTGCTAAGCCGTGGTAGCGTAAACCGCCGGCGTGTATCGGCGGGACGTAGTAGGTGTGGCCCAAAGTGTGCATCTTCATCTTCGGAGTGTAGCCACCGGAATCGCCGTAGTCGTACTTGTAGACACCGCGCGTCATGGAGGGAGCGGCTTTAGGTTCAACCGCTATGAACTCGTACTCGGCTTTGCCGTCAAGGACTTCCTTCACGAACGGATATGCCAAGCCGGCGAAGTTGCTCCCGCCGCCGACGCAGCCGATTATAACGTCCGGTTCTTCAAACTCCCTCATCTGCTCTTTAGCTTCCAGCCCTATGACCGTCTGGTGCATGAGGACGTGGTTCAGCACGCTTCCGAGGGCGTAGCGGGCCTTTTCGTCTCTCAAAACGTCTTCAATGGCCTCGCTTATGGCTATACCCAACCCTCCGGGGTGGTTTGGATCTTCTGCCAAAAACTTCCGTCCGATTTCTGTCCTGTCGCTCGGGCTCGGGTAGATTTCCGCTCCGTAGAGGCGCATAATCGTCTTCCTGTAGGGCTTCTGCTGGTAGCTGGCGCGGGCCATGTAAACGCGAACCTTCAGGCCAAGGAGTGCTCCTGCTAAGCTCAAGGCAGTTCCCCACTGGCCCGCTCCCGTCTCTGTGACAAGCCTCTCGATTCCCTGCTTCTTGGCGTAGTAGGCTTGAGCCAATGCCGTGTTTATCTTGTGGCTTCCGGTTACCGTTGCACCCTCGAACTTGAAGTATATCCTCGCCGGCGTGCCGAGGGCCTTTTCAAGGTGCGTCGCCCGGAAGAGGGGGGTGGGCCTTCCAATCTTGGCGTAGAGCCTCCTGACCTCCGCGGGTATTTCGATGTAGCGCTCGTTGCTGACTTCCTGCTTTACCAGCTCGGCCGCGAAAATCCTGAGTAGCTTCTCGGGTTCAATCGGTTCGTTCGTCTCCGGGTCGAGGGGTGGCGCTAGAGGCTCCGGAAGGTCCGGCAAAATGTTGTACCACTTCTTCGGTATCTTCGAATCCGGAAGAACGGCTTTCATTCTAACACCTCCGTCTTGACTTCTTGAAGAAAAAGTCCCAAAAGCGAGGGAATAATGAGCGTGATGGCTAAACCGGAAAGTGGGGAGTTTAGCTCATCTCCAAAAACGAGCACCCTTCTCAGTTCAGGGCCAAAAGCAATCCCGCCCTTGAGATTGTGGGCTAAAGAGCTCCATTAAGGGGGCGCATATAAAGCCAAAAACGATCACTCCTGACTGTCATTGGGCATCGTAGTGCAGAACACTTCCCCATTTATATGTTTTTTGGGGATAAATTCGGTGCTCTGACGAAAAAGATGGGGAAAGTATGGAAAAATCCGTCCAAACGTCAGCCCTTTGGAGTCTCGGTGATAATCGAGAGAACCCTCTCAACGTCCGCCTTCCTCCCCTTCAGGACGATGAGGGCCCTGTATTGCCCGGCGTCGCTTTCTATGAACCTCAGACCCCTATCGGCTTTCCTGAGGAGGTATTTGGCGTACCTGACCTGGTCTTCCCTGGAGTATATCAGGATGAGCACCTGCACGCCGTCGCCCGTCTTGGCTTCGAAGGAGAACTTTGCGAGGTACCAGTCGGGGAGAGGCCCGCTCCAGTTGGCCTGCCCAATGGAAATACCGGCATCCATAAGCTCCTTTCCGAGGCCTATCGCCAGAACCTCAGCGGCCTTCCCTGGGCTCGGGGCACTCGCTATGAAGGATCCCGAGGGTCGTCCGCAGAGCCATTCCCTCCGGGTCTCGTTGAGGACGCCACTGGAGCTTCCCCTCACGGCCAAAAAGGTACTCCCGTTGTAGGCCACGTAGTAGGCCTTTCCTCCGGCCCTCTCCCAGAGGCTCCACTGGCACTCCGTTCCGCTCCAGTTCCCGGAGGACATGGAGTAGCCCAGATCCTGGAGCTCTGCTATGACTTCTCCATAAAGCTGGGGCGCGCTCCCGTTCTCGACCTTCAGGACTTCAGCGTTACCGGTCTTTTCCCAGCTCATATCTGTCAGAGCCGGCGGGTCGGTGAGGCCCCAGAGGGCGGGCTTTTCAACGGGTTTCACCTCGTCCCTTCCCCAGTAGTAGAGGGCAGACGCCAGAACCGCGATGGCTATGATGGCCCCGAGGACCCTCTTCATGCTCATCACCCGCACTCTCTGATTTCCTCCTCTTTCATAACGGACTCAAGGGCCCGGTAAAGGCGTTCGACATCGTAGGGGTCTCCCCTGAGGGAGAGGAGGGCAACGTAGCCGAGGGCATGGATGCAGGCACAGTCCTTCATGAAGGAGGAGGCGTAGCGGGCCTGCTCCTCGGTGCCGTAGATGAGGACAATGACCGTGACGTTCCCGGCCCTCAGCGTCCAGTTGGCGAGGCTCCAGTTCGGTGCTCCCCACTTCCACTCGCCCGGGAAAGCGAGGATACCGATCTTCTGAGAGGCCTCCCCTATGAGCGTCACAACATAGGCCAGCGCCTTCCCCGGGTCTGGCCCGATGATCCTCGTCTCGGCGCTTGGTTTCCCGCATCCGGAGTTCTCACCTATCCAGTCGAGTAGGTAGTTTACCTCTCCCCTGGCAACCCTTATCTTTTCCCCGGACAGCTCAACGTAGTAGAGCTCCTTTCCGGCCCACAGCGTCCATCTGCATTCACCGCTCCAGTTTCCGTAGACGGGGAAGTATCCTAGGGCCTTGAGCTGAAGGCTCAGCTCCTTCCACTTCTCGGCCGGGAGCGTTGCAATCTCGACTCCATCCTTCTCCTCCCACTCAGCCTCCTTCAGGATGGGTGGCTCGTCTATTGCCCAGAGGACGGGCCTTTTCACTCCCCTAACCTTCTCGCCTTCTTCACCCGGGACGAAGACGTTCAGAAGGGCGACGATGAGGACTGCCAGCACAACAAGGCTCACCATTCTTTCCCAGCTTTTCAATTTACCCACCCCTATGCCATCTCGGTCTGTTCGTAGGGGCTTTTTCCGGCCCGGTGCTTTGCCAGGAGGGAGAAGAAGAACTCCTTCAGCTCGGGTGACATGCCGTCGTCGAGGAGTATGTCCGCCTTTCCGGAGTACTTCCTCTCGGCCTCGGTTATGAGGGTCGCTATCTTGGGGGTCAGGTACTCAAGGAGAGCCCTTCCGAGCTCAAGGAACTCCTCCTCGTCGAGCTCCTCGTCGCTTTCAATCCCGATGTAGAGCACGAACCCCTTCATTTGAACGGCCAGCACGAAGTCATTGCCTGTAACCTCGAAGAAGGAGAAGTTATAGCCCTCGCTCGGGCTTCTTGCTATCAGGAGGCCCTTTATTGAGAGCGTTACCGGGGTTTCACCCAGCTCGAATATTAAATCCTCGGCAAACTCGCGCCTCGCTAGGGGATAGAGTTCGTTGAGCCTCATGGTGAGGCATTCGGATTGGGGGATAATAAGGCTTTTGGAACATCTTTTTAACTCCGGTGTGAATACTTACCTTGGTGGTGCTATGAAGATAGTCCGCTTTGGCGTCTCGGTTCCCGAGGAGTTGCTGGAACGCTTTGACAGGATAATCAAGGAGAGGGGCTACGTCAACAGGAGCGAGGCCATAAGGGACCTCATGAGGGACTTCATAGTGAGGCACGAGTGGGAGGTTGGGGACGCTGAAGTCGCTGGAACCATAACGATGCTCTACAACCATGATGAGGCCGATGTTGTGAAGGAACTCCTCGATTTACAGCACGACTACCTTGAGGAGATAATTTCGAGCATCCACGTCCACATGGACGAGCACAACTGCCTTGAGGTCGTCATCGTCAAAGGCAAGGCGAGCAGGATAAAGGAGATAGCGGACAGGCTTTTGAGCCTCAAGGGGGTTAAGCACGGAAAGCTCGTCATGACGGGAACCGGAAAGGAGCTCGTCTGAGGGGAAGGTTTAAAGCATCAAGGTCATCTAAATATGGGAGGGATTTACCATGAGGGTCGTCGGGTTCTTAGCTGCGGTTCTGGTGCTCTTCTCCTTCCTGATGCCCTGGTTCCAGACCCAGACCTGGTACGGAACCGAGCAGGTGACCATGATGGAGATTGCGAAGGGGCTCTACAGCAACGTCACCCAGATAGAGGAGACCGTGAAAGACCTCAGCCAGAGTCCCACCAACGCCTCGATGCTCTTCCTGTCCTACGTTGCTGGCGTTTCCCTGATACTCATCGGAGCTCTCTTCGGGCTCACCGGAGGCAGGGGAGGCCACCTCCTCGGGATAATAGGCATGGCCCTGCTCACTTACCCGATATTGACAACGACCGGCAAGGGGCTCTTCAACATCATCTCCTACGGATACATCGTCGGCGGAATTGGGTTCCTCATAGGCCTCGCTGGAGGCGGAAAGGGGAAGAAGTGATCAGCCGACCACCTCGGCTATCTCTCCCCCTCCGGGTGGAAGGATGGCGTTGAGGTCTTCCTCCCTAACCCGATAGCCCCACTTTTCGAGAATGGCTTTGATTTTCTTGACAAGCTCGCCCTTCTTAAGCCTGCCAGGCCTTATGACGATGTAGCGCTTTGTGTGGGCTTTTATCGCATCAACCGGCGCGCAGACGACGAAGTCCTCGCCCTCGTAGCTCACAACGCCAACTGCCAGCTTCAGGGGCAGTCCATGAAGCCAGTTCCTCTTTCCGTAGACCATGAATGCCCCTTTGCCTAGATATTCTCCACTCGGGGCCTGCTTCGTCACCTGCCCTGGATAGGCCCAGTAGGCGTCGGCCGAGTAGAGGCCCTGACTCCACGCCCTGCTCATCGAAACCGCGAACTGGCAGGCCTCGAAGATGGTTTTTTCACCTGCCTTCTGACCATCTTTAATGATGACGTGGGGGGCACCGTAGACGTCAGCGTGGCAGTAGAGGTCGTTATCGCTCATGTGTCTCTTTATCAGAATCTCGTTGGTGCTCGCGTCTTTACCGGCTAAAACCAGAAAGCCCTCACTCGAAACGAACCAGCGGAACTTCTCGAACCACTTCTTCTTTCTCCTCTCGATTTTCTTCACGTTGAGCTCCTTCTTCATCTCCTCCTCGATTAGCTTCTCAACCTCTTCTAACTTCCTTTTCGTATCTTCGTAGGCTTTGAGGGCCCCTTCATACTTGTGCCTGAACTTCTTGGCCTTCTCGTAGTAGAGCTCTGCATTCTCGCCGAGGCTTCTGTCGAGGTGAAGCTTCACTTTTTTCCCCTCAAGCTCGATCGTTACCGCCTTCTCCTTCGGGTCGATTCCCTTCACCATTAAGGCCACTCTGTTTCCAGCCTTCTTGCCCTCCTCGATTCTCTTCTTGAACTCATCCCAACCGAGCTTTTCCGTTGCCCTCTTGAACTCCTCAAGGAGGCGCTCAACCACAGAATAGTTCGCGTAAATTAGGTCGCCTATCTCCTGGTTCTCGTTCATTGCCTTCTCAAAGCCCTTGAGCATCTCCTCCTGCTTCTTGAGCGTCATTAAGAGCTGTCTCTTCTTGGCTTCGAGCTTCCTCGTCTGCTCTATTCTGGCCTTCTCAATCGTCAGCCTCCCAAAGTACTCATCAAGGGCCTCGCTGAAGGTGTTGAAGTACCTCTTCTCAAGTCCCTCATAGACCCTCAGCTCTATTGGAACGACGTCATGCATGTTCCCATCTTTGAAAACTATGTTCGGCCTTGGCTCGTCGTTGAAAGTGCTCAGCATGGCCTCGTAAACCCTCCTAAGGTCATCGTCGCTCAGCTCCCTAACTGGAGTTGTCTTCTCGAAGCCGGCCCTTATGGATATCTCCTCCGCGTAGAGGCCGCCCATGTTGAGCTTTCTGGCCAGAGCCCTGACCAGTTCAAGGTTTTCGTTCTCCCTCATGAGCTCAAGAAAGCGCTCGAACGAGACATCCAGAGGGTTCTCTCTCGCCGGCGGAAAGCGGTACTCGGCGTTGGGCTTTATGGCCCTGTCCCTGTACTCTTCATAGCGCAGGGCGGAGATGATTCTGTTCTCCGAGTCAACGAGGATGATGTTACCTCTCCTGAAGAGCTCGCCGATGAGGGTGTAGTTTCCAACCCTTATCTTCACAATCCTATCGAACTGGTGTTGCTCTATGGCATCTATGAAGCCCCCACCAAGGTACTTCCTGAGGAGCATGGTGAAGCTCGACGGCTGTTTTGGAGCTTCCTTGACGTAGCTCGTGAGGTGGAACCTCTTGCCAGCCTGAAGTATTAAATCGGCCCTCCCTTCCTTCGTGCGGAGCTTTATCCTTATCTCGTCCCCGTCGTGGTAAACCTTGTCAACGCGAGAACCAACCAGCCACTGGAGTTCCCTCACAACGTATCTTATGTCAACGGAGCTCATTTCTTCTTTCATCTTCCCACCCGGGTGAAGTTGGGCCGGGAGGTTATAAGCTTGAATGTCCATTTCTGTCACGGACGACACTTCCGGACGGGATAAAGTTAAATACGATGAGTATATAACACCCTCGGTGATACACATGATCGGATACTTCACGTTCGTACTGCACAGCCACCTGCCCTACGTTCGAAAACATGGGCGGTGGCCCTTCGGGGAGGAGTGGCTCTACGAGGCGATGAGCGAAAGCTACCTTCCACTACTCATGGAGTTCGAGCGACTCAAAGAATCTGGCGTCAGGTTCCAGATAGTGGTCAACATAACCCCCGTTCTCATGGAACAGCTGGCCGATGAATACCTGAAGGCAGAGTTTGAGAGGTACCTCCTCAGGAAAATAGAGAAGACGAGGGAAGATCTCGAATCTGGCAAATACTCAGAAAAGGCCGTTAAAGTTGTCCTTGAGCACTACGAGAAGGTTCTCTCCTACTGGAGGGCAATAAACGGCGATATCCTTGGGAAGTTCAGGGAGCTTCAGGAAGAAGGTTATGTGGAGGTCATAACTTCTCCAGCGACGCACGCCTACCTTCCCCTGCTCCTCAGGGACGAGGCGATAAGGGCGCAGATAGCCAACGGGATAGCGACTTACGAGAAGCACTTCGGGAAGAGGCCAGCGGGAATGTGGCTCTCGGAATGCGCCTACAGGCCCGCCGGCGAGTGGGAGCTTCCCGGCGGAAGGAAGGTTAAAAGACAAGGCATAGAGAAGTTCCTTGAGGAGTTTGGAATTAGGTACTTCTTCGTCGAGAGCAAGCTCATAGATGAGGGGCCTGTCTCAGCGGGTTACGGTGAGATACCGCCCTACAGCGGTGAGAAGAGCACCCTCAGGCCCTACTGGGTGAAAGGTTCGAACGTTGCCGTCTTCGCGAGGAACAGGGAGACCGGCCATCAGGTTTGGAGCGCCCACCACGGCTACCCCGGGGACTTCTGGTACAGGGAGTTCCACAGGAAGGCCCCCGAGAGCGGTGGGCAGTACTGGAGGATAACAGGAAAGGACGTGGAGCTTGGGAAGAAGGAGTTCTACGACCCCGATAAAGCGATGGAGCGCGTCGAGGAGCACGCGAGACACTTCATTGAGGGGGGAGGTGGTTTTCCGGGTGTCATAAACCTCCTGCGGGAGTTCGAAGAAAAAACGGGGGAGAAGGGCATAATAGTGGCCCCTTACGATACGGAGCTCTTCGGCCACTGGTGGTTTGAGGGAGTCAAGTGGCTCGGCAGGGTTCTTGAGCTGATGGCCGTTAGGGGGATAGAGACTGTTAGTCTCTCCCACTTCCTTGAGGAGTACTCTGGCAGAAAACACGAGATAGAGCTCCCCGAGGGTTCGTGGGGGGCTAACGCCGACCATTCGACGTGGTGGAACGATGAGACCGAGTGGACGTGGGAGCACGTTTACCGCGCCGAGGAGAGGATGGTCGCCATAGCCAGCAAGTTCTACGGGCGGGACTACAGTGTAAACCGTGCCATAGGCCAGCTCGCGAGGGAGCTGATGATCCTTGAGGGAAGTGACTGGCAGTTCTTAATAACCACCGGGCAGGCCAAGGAGTACGCCAAGAGGCGCATCTTGATTCACAGCAGGGACTTCCACAGGCTGGCCAACGAGCTGGTAAGGTACGTTAAGACAGGGGAGTTCGATGAGGAGCTTCTCGAAGGGCTTGAAGAGCGCGACAACCCCTTCAGGCCGGTGATAGTTGAGCACTACGTCAGCGAGAACCCGCCGGAGCTTGAGGAGTACGTCGAGCCCCCGGAGGTGCCCCCGGAGAAGGTCGAGAAGACTCCTAGGGTAACGGAAGAGAGGGCCTACTCAACGGCCATAGCCGTTGAGAGAGTCGCCAAAAGGGAGAAGAAGAGGGCCGAGAGGGCACCTAAGGTCAAGAAGAAGCTGAGCGCCAGGAAGGAGAAAAGCAAGGAAAGCGACCTGCTCTCGATAAAGGGCATAGGGCCAAAGACCCTTGAGAAGCTAAAGAAGGCAGGAGTTCAGACCATCGAAGACCTCAAGGGGGCAGACCTTGAGGAGCTGGCGAAGAAGACCCGGATTTCGATAAAGCGCCTCAGGAAGTTCGTCGAGCAGGTGCTTTGATTTTCGAAACCCTTTTCTTAACTTCCTTCATATATTTTACGTGGTGCCCCATGAAGAAGGTCGAGGCCATTATAAGGCCCAAAGATTTTGACAGGGTGAAGAGCGCCCTCAAGCAGATGGGAATAGTTCCTCTAACGGCCTATCCTGTGCAGGGAAGGGGAGTGCAGGGTGGGGTTCCTCCCTATGACCTTCTCCCCAAGATCAAGATTGAGGTCGTCGTTAAGGACGAGGACCTTGAAAAGGTCGTCAAGACGATAGCGGACGTTGCAAGAACCGGAACCCCCGGGGATGGAAAGATATTCGTGATCCCCGTCGAGGACGCGATAAGGATAAGAACCGGGGAGAAGGGCAATGAGGCCCTCTACTAAAGGAAAGCGTGTCTGTGCCTGTAAAGGCCTATCGCTGCGTCTATGATCAGGTAGAGCTCAACCGCCGAGAGCAGTAGCAGGAAGACGAGGTATCCCTGTGCAAAGGAAGTGCTCTTGCCCAGATGTTCCGCTATTTCTCTTATCGTTTCCGGGCTCTGGAGGGCCCTCAGGGAATAGCTCAGGGCCATGGCGCCGACTATCACCGGTATCGGTATCGCCGAATACGCCAGCAGAAGGCCGGTGTAGCCCCTTCTCTGGAGGGAGAGCATCGAGAGTATTATCGGTATCGCGAGTATCAGCGCGGTTATCGCGAGGAACTGGTTCAGGTAAAAGCCCGTGAGCACGAAGAAAGCCGTCATTCCGAAGAGGTACTTCCGGTAAACCCTCTTCAGTTCCTTCATCTTCTCTGGAATGAAATCGTACTCGGCCGAGCGGGAGTAGAGGAGCAATCTATCTGCGAGCTTTAGGTACTTCTTCTTCCCTTCCCTTTCAATCGCCTTGTCAGTGCTCATCGTCTTGAACTCCTTAGCCTTCTTGTAGAAGAACTCCGCCAGTTCGTCGTTCTCTTTGCTTATCCTCTCCGCCAGCTCCCTGAAATTCCTTGAGGCGGTCTCAATCTTTTTCCTTACCCTTTCCCTCTCCCTCTCGCTGAGGGCCTTCAATCGGTCTATTCTTTCGAGCGTGGACTCAAGAACGTCCGCTGTGTCAAGAAGAATCTCCCTGCTCTTCACTTTATCCCCTCCGGAAAGGTAAAAAGAAGAGGGTTTAAGACCCTTGTGCCTTCTCGGCCTTGAGGAGCCTTCCAATGCTCCAGCCCATAAGGGCGAAAATAACGAGCCAAGCGGAGAGCATGTAGATGACCCAGCTTCCCATTGCCATCACCTCAGACCCTTATGATTACTTCGTTCTTCTCCAGCTCCTCGCCGTACTTCCTCTTGATGGAGTAGTAGCTCTCAATGAATCCAATAATCCACATGACGATTATTGCCGTCCACGGTGCGATACCGATCCTTCCGCTTATGAAGCCCTTGAAGGTTCCGACCAGCGGTAGCAGGAGGAGTATTGGTGCTATGTAGAGGATTATTGGCTTGTACCAGCCGGGAACTTCCATCCATGCACCCTCGTGGAGCTCCTTCCAGAAGTTGTCGGGCTTGAAGAGGTACACTGCAACGATGATGTCAAACAGCGCCAGCAGTGTCAGCTGGAAGCTGACCCACGCGTCAACCTGGTCCATGTAACCGCTGATGTAAACGACCGGCAGTCCCATTATGAAGTATATGAGGAAGACTACCCATGTGCCTATGCTCCTCTTGATGTTGAGGTCCTCCTCAAGCAGGGCCACAAGATAGTTGTACATTGCTATGGCCGATGTGAAGCCCGCGAACCAAAGCAGGAGGAACCATAGTGCACCGAAGAACTTACCAGCGTCGCCCATGCTTACGAAGACGTTTGGCAGGCTGGTGTATGAGAATCCGAGACCGAACTTGTGGCCGATCCATGCGAGGGCCTCGTTCTTGCCCTTGGCGAGGACATCGGACGGGACTATCTTGGGGGCGTAGGCGGTAGCGAGCGGTATGGCTATTGAACCACCGAGAACCACTTCGGCGAACTCGTTGAGCGAAACCGTTGCGAGACCGCTGAGGGCAACGTCATCCTTTGGGCCGAGATAGCTTGCGTAATTCTGGATGATACCCATACCGAGCGAGAGGGTGAAGAATATCTGCCCAGTCGCAGCGAGCATGACGTCCCAGAGGTGCGCACTGAGGTAGCTCCAGTTCGGGCTCCAGATGAACTTGAATCCGTCGATGGTGCTCCAGTTGGGGTCTATTGGTGAGCCCAGGACGAAGATGTAGCCGACCATTATGATTGCGAAGATGTAGAGCAATGGCATCATTACCTTGACCCATCTCTCGATACCCTTGCTGACACCTTGGCCGACCGCTATCGCCAGCAGGACAACGGTTATGCCCCAGAACAGGAACACCTCACCATGGTTGCTGAGGTAGTTGCTGAAGAACTGGCCGGTGTTGGTTCCGAAGTATGCCCCTGTTATGCTGAACCACGAGTAAGCTGCCGACCAGCCGATGAGGTGCAGGTAGTAGCTGTTGAGCAGAACGGTTAAGCTGAAGGCCAGCATACCGCTGATGACACCCCACCAGAGGGCGCTCCTCGGCTTGAGGCTCTCCCTGGCCATGAGGTAGTATGTTGGACCGAGAGTACCGTGGCCATACCTTCCACCGTAGCGACCGGCGACCCACTCAATCCACATCACTGGAATACCTAGGAAGAACAGCGCTATGAAGTACGGCACCATGAAGGCGCCGCCGCCGTTCTGGGCGACCTGTGTTGGAAACCTGACGAAGTTACCAAGGCCGACGGCGTTACCGGCCATGGCAAGAATCAAACCGATCTTGGTCGCCCATTGATCCCTCTGGGCTTCCATTTCGGATCACCTCCGAGCTTCTTGGGTTCTTAACATCTCATTGTTGCCCAAGATATGGGCACTATGTATTGAGGCATGCATCCTATAAAAAGCTTTTTGGTCGGTATTTTCGACGAAAGACGATTTACCCCAGCACCGATTGGGTGAAGGGCCTTTCTTGTCATTTTTTCAATCTGACGATGTAAAACCCTTCTCTTTCCTTCATTTTGACAAATGAACGCCAACCCGTTTCAAAAAATGCCAATGGAGGGAACAGGCGAAAGTCTTTTTAAAAGGCTTTTATAGAGTCCAAGGGCCCGATGACTGGAACGTGAGTGAGCTGATAGATGATGACCGACTTCTCGCTGAGGGCCCAATTAAATGTTCATTGACGGATTTTTAAGTCCACTGATGTCCAGAAAATTTTGAATGTACATTGCTCCTTTTGGCCTAAAATTTCAGGAGAACTTTTTATTCCTTCGAAAATTTGTGGTAAAAACTTTTTGTTGGAAACTAAGCGTTCTCCTTTCTCCTTTCCCGAAAGGTTTATATATGCAAAGGTCGTAACGGATATCGCAGATTACCGAAACTTGAGGTGATACATATGGTTGAGATGGACCCCTTTGAGATGGCCATCCAGCAGCTTGAGAGGGCCGCCCAGTTCATGGACATAAGCGAAGAGGCTCTCGAATGGCTCAAGAGGCCCATGAGGATTGTTGAGGTTAGCGTTCCCGTCGAGATGGACGACGGTTCTGTTAAGGTTTTCACCGGTTTCAGGGTTCAGCACAACTGGGCCCGCGGGCCGACCAAGGGTGGTATAAGGTGGCACCCGGAGGAGACCCTCAGCACCGTTAAAGCTCTGGCAACTTGGATGACTTGGAAGGTCGCTGTTATGGACCTCCCCTACGGTGGCGGTAAGGGAGGCATAATCGTTGACCCGAAGAAGCTCTCCGAGAGAGAGCAGGAGAGGCTCGCGAGGAGCTACATAAGGGCCATCTACGACGTTATTGGCCCCTGGACCGACATCCCGGCTCCAGACGTTTACACCAACCCAAAGATAATGGCCTGGATGATGGACGAGTACGAGACCATAATGAGGCGCAAGGGCCCGGCCTTCGGTGTCATAACCGGCAAGCCACCCGGAGTTGGCGGTATCGTCGCCAGAATGGACGCAACCGCTCGCGGTGCCGCTTTTGCCATACGCGAAGCTGCTAAGGCCCTCGGCTGGGACGGCCTCAAGGGCAAGACCATAGCCATACAGGGCTATGGTAACGCCGGCCACTTCCTCCACAAGATCCTCAGCGAGGAGTTCGGCATGAAGGTAGTCGCGGTAAGCGACAGCAAGGGCGGTATCTACAACCCTGACGGACTTCCACCCGCTGAGGAAGTCCTCAAGTGGAAGAGGGAGCACGGCTCGGTCAAGGATATGCCCGGAACCCAGAACATAACCAACGAAGAACTTCTTGAGCTCGACGTTGACATCCTCGCTCCTGCAGCAATAGAGGAGGTCATCACCGAGAAGAACGCCGACAACGTCAAGGCCAAGATTGTTGCCGAGGTTGCCAACGGACCTGTTACTCCAGAGGCCGACGAGATACTCTACGAGAAGGGCATCCTCCAGATTCCGGACTTCCTCTGTAACGCCGGTGGCGTTACCGTCAGCTACTTCGAGTGGGTTCAAAACATCAACGGCTTCTACTGGACGGTTGAAGAGACTAGGAAGAGGCTCGATGACAAGATGACTAGGGCCTTCTGGGACGTCTTCAACACTCACAAGGAGAAAGGCATCCACATGAGGGATGCAGCCTACGTCGTCGCTGTCAGCAGGGTCTACGAGGCCATGAAGCACCGTGGATGGGTGAAGAAGTGATCTTCTTTCTTTTCTAAACTTTTGCCTGAATAAATATAAAGGGGATAAAAACTCATCCCCTCTTTTTCAGCGGTTCCGTTCTTATCATTCCCTCTCTTATCAGGCCCTCCGGCCTGTAGTAGAGTATCAGCAGGGCTATTATACCAAAGAGCACGTACTCAAGCCACACCGGTTCAAAGGGCAGGTGAAGCAGTGCCGATATCTGGAACTTGTAGGTTTCTATGAGCACCTTGAGGGCAACGAAGAGCGTCGTTCCAAGGATTACGCCCCTGTTGTTGCCCCTTCCACCGAGTAAAAGCATGATAAATGGGTAGAACGTCCACTCAACCCTTGAGAAGGAACTGCTTATCAGGTTGAGGGCGTGGAAGCCGTAGAGGACTCCAGCCAAAGCCGCTATTCCTGAGCCTATGACCGAGGCGTTTATCCTTATCTCCATCAGGTTCCTCCCGAAGGCAAGTACCACCGTCTCGTTCTCCCTGTGGGCCTTCAAAAGCCTTCCGAAGGGAGTATTTAGGAATCTCTCTGCAAAGAGGTAAACCAGCAACGCTAGGGACAGGGTTATCCCGATAAACGTCCACTCCCTTGAGTTGCCCGAGAGAAATGCCAAGGGATCCGGAACCGATGTTCCGTAGTAGCCGCCCATCAGCGATGGCGTGTAGTAGGCTATCATGAAGGTTACCTCTGCTATCGCCAGGAGGGTCATTCCGAGGTAGTCCTCGCGAAGACGCGAGCTGGGTAGTATAAAAACTGCCCCCATTGCCATCCCAAGAACGAACGCTAAAGCTAGGGAAACTAGGAGGTAGGCTATGCCATACGCGGGATGGGCGGCGAAAATATCGTCCGCCTTTGCAACGAGGTCCGTGGTTCCGGTTATGAGGTCACCGCTTACCCCGAGAATCTTCATAAGTATCCTGTTCAGTATTCCGCCGACGGCTATTGCCCCTATAATTACCGCGAAGTGCCTTCCGAAGTTCGGTATTCCGGTGTAGCCGTACTCAATGTTGAGGCTTATGTTCACTATCGCGTAGATTCCAATCCACACTAGGATGAGCTGGAGAACCTCGGATATCATCCTACCAGCCTCCTCCAGAGCTTTGTGCCAGTTATCCCCTCGGGCAGGAGGAGAAGGACGACCACCATTATGAGGAGGGAAACAACTTTACCGTAAACCAGAACCCCCGTTCCAGCTATGTCAGACAGTCCATAGGTAACGAGCGACTCCGAAAAGCCTATGATGTAGCCTCCTATCAAGCCCCCCGCTATGTTCCTCAGCCCGCCGACTATGCTCGCCGCGAAGACGGAAACGATTATGAAGCCTCCCGTTCCGGGAACAGTTTCCTGGAGGAAAGGTAATACCGCCCCCACCATCCCCGCAACTGCTGCCGCTAAAAACCACGAGAACAATCTTGTGGTTTCTACGTCTATTCCCATTGCCTCAGCTAAGGCTGGGTTTTCCATCGAGGCCCTGAGCGCTATTCCAAACTTTGTTTTGTAGAGCAGGACGTAGAGGCCGATGAGAGTAGCAAGGACGAGAGCAGTTGAGGTCACAACCCTTCCCGGAATGCTTCCCATAGTGAAGTCTATGTCCGTGAAGACGAACTTGCTCGCGTTTCTCTTGAAGGCGTCGCTCAAAAAATCCGAGTAAGCCCCGAGAAATCCATAGAGGATTATGTCGATGGCGAGCGTTGCCATCATCAGCATGTCCACGGAGGCGCCTTTCCTTATGAGAGGCCTTATTGTGAGCAGGTAAACAGCAGTTCCAACGAGTCCGCCGACAATGAAGGCAGGAATCACGGCCAGATAGGGGTTGAGGCCATAGGCGACGAGCAGGGTGTAAGCCAAGTAAGAGCCTATCACCGCGAAGGAACCGTGGGCAAAGTTCGGAACGGCCGTGGTTATGTAGGTAAGCGTTAATCCCAGAGCCAATAGAGCGAGTAAATTGGCGTAGGTTAAAGCCCCCTCAAACACTCCCATCCTCTACCACCTCCAGCTCTTCAACAACGCCGAGGAAGTGCTTTCTGAACTTCTCCTCTGTCAGGAGAGGTTTCGGGCTGCCTTCATAGAACACCCTTCCGCTGACGAGCATGTATGCCCTGTCGCTTATCTCAAGGGCCTTCATAGCGTTCTGTTCGACGAGGAGAACCGTTATGCCGTGGTCGTCCCTCATCTCAAGGATTTTTGAGAATATGACGTCGGCAAGCTTTGGAGCGAGCTGTGCGGTTGGCTCGTCGAGGAGCAGGAGCTCGCTGTTCCTGACTATTGCCGTCGCCATTGCCAGAAACTGCCTCTGGCCGCCGCTCAGGTTCCCCGCTTTCCTGTCGAGTATCTTTTTCAGATCTGGAAAAACCGAGAGGGCCACCTCAAGTCTCTCCCGAAACTCATCCTCGCTCAGTATATAGCCAGCCATCTTGAGGTTCTCCATCACGGTTAAGTTGGTAAAGACGTTGTTCGTCTGGGGCAGGTAGGCCATTCCCATTCTAGTTCTCTTAAAGGGGGGAAGCCCCGTGATGTCCCTCCCTTTGAACCTAATTGAGCCCGAATAAACGGTCGTCAGCCCAAAGACCGTTTTCAGGAAAGTCGATTTCCCCGAGCCGTTTGGGCCGACTATCGTGGTTATCTTGCCCTTCTCGGCCTTCAAATCAATATCAAAGAGTATCTGGAGCTTTCCGTAGCCGGCGTTAACCTTCTCCACCTCAAGCATCCTCAACCCCCCATGTAGATTTCGGCCACCCTCGGGTCGTTCACCACCTTCTCTATGCCCTCCTTCCCGCGTCCCTCGGTGAGTATCTTCCCGTTGAACATCACGTAGAGGTGATCCACGTAGCCCAGAACGATGTCGAGCCTGTGCTCTATGAGGAGAACCGTTATGCCCTCCTCCTTCAGTTCGACGAGTTTCTGAAGTATGTCGTGGGCAAGTGAAGGCGCCACTCCAGCGACTGGCTCGTCCATGACTACCATCTTTGGTTCCGTCATGAGGGCACGCCCTATCTCAAGGAGCTTCATCTGCCCGCCGCTCAGCGTTCCGGCGGGCCTGTCCCACAGGTGATCAAGCCTGAGGAACTTCAGAATTGAGAAGGCCCTCTCAACGAGCTCCTCCTCCTTCTTAAGCCACAGGCTTTTTCTCAGGGCAGAGATTGGATTCTCACCGGGATGAACGTTAGCTATGAGCAGGTTCTCAACAACGCTCATACTCTTCAAAAGCTGGGGAGTCTGAAAGGTTCTCACAATACCGTGGTTGTATATTTCGTTCGGTTCCTTGTTTGTTATATCCTCACCAGCGAAAACAACCTTGCCCGAATCTGCCTTCAAGAAACCGGTTATCAGGTTTATCAGGGTTGATTTACCAGAACCGTTTGGACCGATTATGAGGGTTAGGGTTTTCTCATCAACGTCTATGCTGACGCCATCGACAGCCCTTAAACCGCCAAACGTCTTCACGAGGTCTCTGGTCTGAAGCAAAGGCATTTCATCACCTCCAGACGGGGGGAGTATGAAAGAAGGGAAAAGCTCAGGAAGACCACTCGATCCTACCGGTCGAGGACTTCCACAGTCCGAGAAGCTTCCACTTTCCGTTCACAATGCCCCAGATGGCGTAGTCACCGCTGGCCCTGTCGTTCCACTCGTCGAGCTCGATGTTTCCTGTGACTGAGGAAACTCCAAGCTCGCCAGAGCTGTACTTGGGCAGTATCTCCTTTATCTTCTGGGCCACCAGATCGGCATCGAAGCTCCCCTTCTCCTTGAGAACTTCTGCCTCGGCTAAAGCCCCAACCCACGCTGCATCGTAGGCTATGAGGGCGTACTCACTCGGCTCGATTCCGAACTTCTCCCTGTACCTCTGGACGAACTTCTTACCCTCTTCGCTCTGGGCGAAGAACTGGGTCGAGTAGAGGACGACCTTCGATGCCTTGTCGCCGGCTTCCTCCACTATCTTGTCGCTGAGGACGTCGCCGTCCGAACCGAACCACTTAACCTTGAGGAGGGGTGAGTCGTCTGAAACCTGCGACAGCAGGGTCGCTATCTCGTCAAAGCCAACTACCCAGACGGCCACTTGGTCAGGAGAGTACTTTGAGAGAAGGCTCTCAACACCCTGTTCGGCCTTGCTGATGTAGGGTGACCAGTCTGTTGGCTCGGGGTTGCTCGGGTAGCTGATGTCCTCGGCTATCTCGATGCTTCCCTTTATCTTCTCAACGGTGGCGTCGTGCAGTCCCTTGCCCCACGCGTCACCGCGGTACAATATGACAACTCCCTTGATGCCCTTGCTCTTAAGCTCCGCCGCTATCGCCTTGCTCTGGAAGAAGTCCGTCGGGACGAAACGGAAGACGTATTTCTTGTCCTCTGGCTTGGCGAAGCCTATGAACTTGGGTGGCGCCGTTGATGCTTCCGAGATAACTATGAGCTTGTGGGCGTTGACGTAGCTCTTCATATTCTTAAGCTCGCCGCTCGAAGTGGGCCCTATTATAACCTTAACCCCCTGGGCGTCCAGCGTTTGGAGCTTTTCGAGTGCCACCTTGGGATCAGTCCTTGTGTCTTCGAAGAGTATCTCAACTTTAAAGGGCTCTCCCTTCTTCTGGAAGTAGGCGTTTATATCCTCCTGCGCCAGCTTTAGTGCGTTCTGGATCTTCTTGCCGTCTGAGGCTATCGGACCCGAGAGGTCGAGGAGGGCACCGAGCTTTATGACTTTAACCTGCTGACCGCTTGATGAGGAACTTCCTGACTGGACACTGGAGGAACTGCCTGAGCTAGAACTTCCTATACAGCCCGCCGCCACGACCAGCAGCCCTATCAGGAGCAGTGTCACGAATCGTTTCATTGGAGTTCCCTCCGGGATTTTCTTCCAGTCGTGATGTTTATTTAAGTTAAATCTTTATCGCAGAATTTTTTAACAAATTGACGAAATTTAGAAAACTTTTCTACTTAGAATCCAATCTCAGCGGTATCTTACAGGCAATATCTTGATTGAATGACAGCTAAAAATAAAGATTTTTGGTGAAAGTTCATAGTTTTGATCATTAAGGTTGTCAATATAGTAAGATAGTGCGATAAAATTTTCAACAGGAATAAAAAACAAAACTAAAATGTCACGCTTTGGTCCAGTACTCTCTTTCTTCCATCATCGCCTTTATCATCTCGTCCTCGTCCCTGAACATCGTCCTCCTCGACGGGTTCTGCATGCCATAGAATTCCATGAATGGACTTGGGCGCCTCTTGAATGGGTAGTAGAGGTATATGGCAGCAAGCGTCCTGTAGGCCTCTGCCATCTCGCTTATAACTCCTGCCGAAACGCCCTCGGCGTAGTGGTAGACTGCTATCGCCTTGCTTACATCAACGAGGTTGAAATCGCGCTCGACGAGTTGTCTCCTCAGTATGTCGGTCGCCTGCTCTATGTCCTCCCTGTCGAGTTCTTCCTCTTCCTCGCCGTCGAGGAGGTGCTTTATCCTGATGCGCTTTATAGATGGGTTCTTTGACACCTGCTCGTCGTACTCAGCGACCACCCACCAGTCGTCGAGAGCCCCGGGGTCGAGAACCGTGAAGTGCTCGCTGAGCTTGTTGTAGAAGCCCCTAACCCTGTGGTAGTACTCCTCCTCGTGGCCGGTCATGGGGTAGCTGAGGTAAACGAGGGGCTTCTCCTTTTCCCGGAAGACGAGGTCGAGGAAGACTTCTTTTGGGTGCCTTATGCCGAACTGTAGGACGTAGCGGACGTTTACCCCCTCCTTTTTCAGCTCGTGGACGAGGGTCTTGACGTGGTTTATGGCATCCTCCCTCCACATCACTAGGGTGGTCAGCTTTATGTTGTCTGGGTTCTCGCCGAAGCGCTCGAACCACTCCGGGTCGTTGATTATCCTTCTCCTGACCGAGAGCACATCATCGAGGACTATTATCACCCTGTTGGGCCTTAACAGTTTGAGGTTACTCAGGGTGAAGCCTATAACGCTCCCGCTCCCCCAGCGGAAGAGGCTTGGCGTAGAGACGAGGTGAAAAGCCCTGTCGCTTTTGTCTATCTCCGCCCTTATCCTCGCGAAGGCCTCGTCCCTTATCTCGTTCATGAGGTCGGGGTGGCTTATGGCAAAGTCAAGGACGTTCTTCCGCGTTATCTTGACTCCCCTCTCCTTCCCGACCTCCCTGAGCCAGTCGAAGACGTGGTAATAGCCGTAGCTCTCCCCCTTGGCGAGTTTGAGGGCCTCGGTTATGTACTCGTCCCTCCCGTTGAGGGGTGGACCGGTAAGGAGTATTACCTCCTTCTTCATGGCAACCACCCATTTAACTCGGGCGAAACCTTTAAATACTCTTTCCCCAAGCGGTTTGTAGGAATTCTTCTGTTCTAAAACCAAATCCAGGGGTGTTGTAGTTGACTGAGGGCCTAAAGGGCACAACAACCGTTGGCATCGTTTGTAAGGACGGCGTAGTCCTAGCGGCGGACAGGAGGGCATCTCTCGGCAACATGGTGCTCTCGGAGAACGTCACGAAGATATTCCAGATAGACGAGCACCTGGCACTGGCCGGGGCCGGAAGCGTTGGGGACATACTTGGCCTGGTCAGACGTCTCAGGGCGGAGGCTAGGCTTTACAGGGCAAGGGTCGGGAAGGAGATGTCCGTTAAGGCCCTTGCGACGCTGACGGCCAACGTGCTTCACGGTGGTAGGGGTTACGCTTACTACGCATGGTTTCTCGTTGGTGGCTACGACGAGAAGCCCGGGCTGTACTCAATAGACTCCGCCGGTGGCGTAACCGCGGACAGGTTCACCGCTGCCGGCTCGGGCATGGAGTTCGCCTTCTCTATACTTGAGGAGAACTACCGTGATGACCTCTCTGTCGATGGTGGGATTAAGCTCGCCCTCAAGGCAATTAAGGTCGCAACTAGGAGGGACGTCTTCACCGGAGGTGGCGTTACCCTCGTTACCATAACCAAAGAAGGCTATCGCGAGTGGAGCGAGGAAGAGCTCAGAGCTTTTCTTGAGTGAGGTGATGGAGTTGATCAAAAGGGAAACTTACGTTGACGACATACTCAAGGAGATAAGGGAAGTAATCAGCCAGATGGTTCCACCAAACGCGAAGATAACCGAGATAGAGTTCGAGGGGCCGGAGCTGGTGATATACACCAAGAACCCTGAAGTCCTCATGAGGGACGGCGACCTGATAAGGAACCTCGCAAAAGTCCTGAAGAAGCGCATCAGCGTGCGCCCCGACCCGGACATCCTAATCCCGCCGGAGAAGGCCGAGGAGATGATAAAGGAGATAGTCCCGGCCGAGGCGGAGATAACCAACATAAGCTTTGACCCTTCCGTCGGTGAGGTCATAATAGAGGCCAAGAAGCCCGGCCTCGTTATAGGAAAGAACGGGGAAACGCTCCGCCTGATAACCCAGAGGGTTCACTGGGCGCCGAGGCCAGTGAGAACGCCACCGCTCCAGAGCCAGACGATATACTCGATAAGGCAGATTCTCCAGAACGAGAGCAGGGACAGGAGGAAGTTCCTCAGACAGGTCGGGAGGAACATCTACAGGAAGTCCGAATACAAGAGCAGGTGGATAAGGATAACAGGCCTCGGGGGCTTCCGCGAGGTTGGAAGGAGCTCCCTCCTCGTCCAAACCGATGAGAGCTACGTTCTGGTGGACTTCGGTGTCAACATAGCGACCCTGAAGGATCCGCTCAAGGCCTTCCCCCACTTCGATGCCCCTGAGTTCCGCTACGTCCTCGACGAGGGCCTCCTCGATGCCATAATAATCACCCACGCCCACCTCGACCACAGCGGCATGCTCCCCTACCTCTTCCGCTACAAGCTCTTCGACGGCCCGATATACACCACCCCGCCCACGAGGGATTTAATGGTTCTCCTCCAGCAGGACTTCATTGACATCCAGAAGATGAACGGCGTCGAGCCCTTGTATAGACCAAGGGACATCAAGGAGGTCATAAAGCACACAATAACCCTCGACTACGGGGAGGTGAGGGACATAGCACCAGACATAAGGCTCACCCTCCACAACGCCGGCCACATACTCGGTTCCTCGATAGTTCACCTCCACATCGGCAACGGGCTCCACAACATAGCCATAACCGGTGACTTCAAGTTCATCCCCACGAGACTCTTCGAGCCTGCCGTCAGCAGGTTCCCGAGGCTTGAGACCCTCGTTATGGAGTCCACCTACGGTGGGAGCAACGACTACCAGATGCCCCGCGATGAGGCCGAGAAGAAGCTCATAGAGATAATCCACCAGACGATAAAGCGCGGTGGAAAGGTGCTCATACCGGCCATGGCCGTCGGAAGGGCGCAGGAGATAATGATGGTTCTCGAAGAGTACGCCAGAGTCGGAGGAATAGACGTTCCGATATACCTTGACGGTATGATATGGGAGGCGACCGCCATACACACGGCCTATCCGGAGTACCTCAGTAAGAATCTTCGTGAGCAGATACTCCACGAGGGTTACAACCCCTTCCTGAACCCTGTTTTCAGGCCCGTAGCCAACTCCCGCGAGAGGCTGGACATAATAGACAGCGGTGAGCCGGCGATAATAATAGCCACCTCAGGTATGCTCGTCGGCGGGCCGAGCGTCGAGTACTTCAAGCAGCTCGCCTCGGATCCGAAGAACAGCATTATCTTCGTGAGCTACCAAGCAGAGGGGACCCTCGGAAGGCAGGTTCAGAGGGGCCTTAGGGAGATACCCCTAGTTGGCGAGGACGGCAGAACAGAAGTAGTCAACGTCAATATGGAAGTGCACACTATAGACGGCTTCTCCGGTCACGCCGACAGGAGGGAGCTGATAAGCTACGTTGCCCGCGTCAGACCGAGGCCGGAGCGCATAATAACCGTCCACGGCGAATCCCACAAGTGCCTCGACCTCTCGACGAGCATACACAGAAAGTTCGGCGTCTCAACCCGCGCACCGAACAACCTCGATGCTATAAGGCTCAAGTGAGCCTTTCCCAAATTTTAAAAGAAGGGCATCAGCCCAGAAGGGCCAGGAAAACACCTGCCACGACGGCCGTTCCTATAACCCCTGCAACGTTCGGGCCCATCGCGTGCATAAGGATGAAGTTGCCCGGGTCTTCTTCGGTCGCTATTCTCTGAACCACTCTAGCCGACATTGGAACCGCTGAAACTCCGGCTGCTCCTATCATCGGGTTTATCTTTCCTCCCGAGAGCTTGCTCATGAGCTTTCCGAAGAGGACTCCCCCCGCTGTGGCGCTGGCAAAGGCAACGACACCGAGCCCAAGGATTTCCAGCGTCTGCGCCGTGAGGAAGCTTTCAGCACGCATGGTTGAGCCGACGCCAAGGCCGAGGAATATCGTGACTATGTTCATCAGCTCCTCCTGTGCTGCCTTGCTGAGCCTCTGGACGACACCGCTCTCGCGGAAAAGGTTCCCTATCATGAGCATGCCTATAAGCGGGGCCGCGCTTGGAACGAGCAGGCCGATGACTATCATGGTGATTATCGGGAAGAGTATCTTCTCGCGCTTTGAAACCGGTCTGAGCTGTTTCATCCTGATCCTCCTTTCCTCCGGGCTTGTGAGGGCCTTGATTATCGGTGGCTGGATTATCGGGACGAGGCTCATGTAGCTGTACGCTGCAACCGCCGTAGCTGCAAGTATCTCCGGGGCCAGCTTCGTCGTCAGGTAAATCGTCGTCGGTCCGTCGGCTCCGCCGATGATTCCTATCGAGGCCGACTGGTGGAGGTTGAAGCCCAAGGCTAGAGCAGTCAGCATCGCCACGAAGACACCTATCTGTGCTGCAGCTCCAAGGAGGGCCGTCTTTGGATCCGCTATCATCGGTCCGAAGTCGGTCATCGCTCCAAGGCCGAAGAAGATGAGCAGGGGGACAACCTCCGTCTTCACGAGGAGGTAGTAAACCAGGTCTAGAAGGCCCGGTTCTCCGTAGTGCTGGTTCATATAAGCTATCGTCTTGAATATGCTGTCGCTGACGTTCTCGGGCAGGTTCACCGCCACCGGCCAGTTGGCTATCCCGTTGAGCGGGAGGTTTACTAGAACGGCGGTGATGCCTATTGGAAGGAGGAGCAGGGGCTCCATCTCATACCTTATGGCGAGGTAGACCAGGGTGAGGCCTATGACTATCATGATGACGTTCCCCACCGTGAGGTGGAGGAAGCCGAGGGTGTTGATGAAGTCTATGAAGCTCGTCATGGCCATCACCCGATTTCTATTAGTGGGTCGCCGGTGTTCACGGTGTCGCCTTCCTTAACGTAGATTTTCCTCACAACACCATCCCTCGGTGCTGGAATCTCATTCTCCATCTTCATTGCCTCTAAAACAAGCAAACCCTGACCGGTTTTAACGCTCTCACCCTCCCTAACAAGAACCCTCAAAACCTTCCCAGGCATCGGGGCAGTAACAAGACCCTCCCCAGCCGAAACCGAAGGCCCCTCCACGGGAGCAGGAGCAGAAACCTGAGGAGAAGGAGCTGGAGCGGGCGCGCTAACTACCGGTGCGCTCTGGACACTCTGGGAAGCACCCGCGAGCGCTCCGAAGTCTATCCCGAGCCCTTCAGCCTTTACCTCGTAGGTCTTTCCCTCAAAGCTCACCCTGAACTTTCCTCCGGGGAGTTCCTCAACATCAACATCGTACTCAACACCATCAACGATGACCCTGACCTTCATCTTCACCACTTCCCTATCTCGTAGTTGAAGTTCTCGGTTTCTTCCATCTGGCCCTCAAGGCCGTAGAGACGCCAGGCATCGGAAACCTTCCTCCTGAACGGGAGGGGTCTCAACTGCTCGGCCTTCTTGGCGAGGTAAGCCAGAACGGCCGAGGTGATTATGGCCAGCTCCCTTGGAGATATTTCAGGCTTGGCTTCCTCTTTGGGGGGAGAGGGCGAAGGAGTTGGAGTTGGGGCCGGAAGGGCTTTCCCCTCCCTCTCAACCAGTCTCCTTTCGAGCCAGCCGACGAAGTAGAGGACTAGTGCCAGTATGCCGAGTATCGTAAAGACGACTGTGACACCTATGACGGTTATCCAGCCACCTTCGATGAGCTGCGTCATGTCCATTTTCCCACCTCACAGGGGTATGTTGCCGTGCTTCTTGGGCGGAAGCTTAACGCGCTTGCTTTCAAGTGCTTCAAGCGACATGATTATCTTCGCCCTCGTCTCAGCAGGGTCTATTACATCGTCTATGTAGCCTCTCGATGCCGCCACGTAGGGGTTGGCGAACTTGTCGCGGTACTCCTTAATCTTCTGTTGCCTGTACTCCTCGGGGTTCTCAGCTTGAGCTATCTCCTTGCGGAATATTATGTTCGCGGCTCCCTCCGGGCCCATGACGGCTATCTCCGCTGTGGGCCACGCGTAGACTAAGTCGGCACCGAGGTGCTTGCTTCCCATCGCGAGATAGGCCCCTCCGTAGGCCTTCCTGAGGATGACGGTAACCATCGGGACGGTGGCTTCCGCGTAGGCGTAGAGAACCTTGGCACCGTGCCTGATTATTCCCCTGTACTCCTGGTCGGTTCCCGGAAGGTAGCCGGGAACGTCCACGAGCGTAACTATCGGTATGTTAAAGGCGTCGCAGGTTCTAACGAAGCGCGCTATCTTGTCGCTTGAGTCTATGTCTAGAACTCCGGCGAAGTACTTGGGGTTGTTCGCGACTATTCCAACGGTCTGGCCGTTCATCCTGGCGAAGCCAACGACCGCGTTGGGAGCGAAGTACGGGAGAATCTCAAGGAAATCCGGATTGCCGTTCTCGTCCCTGTCGACTATTTCATAGATGACCTCCCTGACGTCGTAGGGCTTGTTAGGGTCGTCCGGGACTATGGAGTAGAGCCTCTCGCTCTTCCTGAAGGGTAGGTCGTTGGTCTTGACCCTCGGTGGCTTCTCCATGTTGTTGGACGAGAGGTAGCTTAGGAGCTTCCTTATGAGGGCCAGAACCTCCTCGTCGCTCTTCCCTATGAGGTGGGCCTGTCCGCTCTTCTGGGCGTGAACCATGGCCCCTCCAAGCTGAACCGGCGTAACTTCAACGCCCGTGACGGCCTTGACTACCTGTGGGCCCGTGATGAACATGAAGCTTGACTGGCTGTCCACCATAAGGATGAAATCCCCGATTGCCGGGCTGTAAACCGCTCCTCCGGCACAGGGTCCCATGATGGCGGTTATCTGCGGAACAACACCGCTCAAAACGGTGTTCATCTTGAAAATCTCGCCGTAGCCCTTGAGGGAGTCAACTCCCTCCTGGATTCTCGCTCCTCCCGAGTCGTTGAGACCTATTACCGGTGCTCCCGCTTCAAGTGCGAGCTCCATTATGCGCTTTATCTTCGCCGCATGCATCTCGCCGAGGGAACCGCCCATGACGGTGAAATCTTGGGCATAGACGAAGACTAGCCTTCCATCAATCGTTCCGTAGCCGGTTATTACGCCATCAGCCGGCAACTCCTTCTTGTCCAGACCGAAGTCCGTGTTTCTGTGCTTGACGAACATCCCAATCTCCACGAAGCTCCCGGGGTCGAGGAGCTTTTCAATCCTCTCGCGGGCGGTGAGTTTTCCCTTGGAGTGCTGTTTCTCGATGGCTTTCTCGCCACCCATTTGCAGAATCTTCTCCCTCTTTTCGTAAAGCTCCCTAAGTTTTTCCTCCATGCTCATGAGAACGCCCCCGTTTGGTTGCTGGGTCTTGTAGTTTGTAAAGTTTAAAAGGGTTTTCCGGAGTTAGATTGCCCTAAAGGCATAAAAATGAAGAAAAGTTCAGAGGTGTGCGATGGGCGTCTCGGCTCCACAGGCCTCGCACTTGAGGAAGTGGAAGCGTCCCTTCTTGATAATCTTCGTGTCCGGTGAACCGCAGACTGGACAGATGACGAACTCCTTGAGGTACTTCTTGAGCTTGTTGGCTATGAGGTAAGGTGTGAAGCGACCCTGCAGTATGGCCCTCCTGCCCTCAAGGGTTCCGGCGGTCGCCACTTCCCTGAGCAGGAACTTGAGGAGGTGGTTGGGGTCGCGGTTCATGGCCTCGGCTATGTCAACGAAGTTCTCTATTATAGTTCTGTTTCCGGCTATTGTCACCACAGCGGCTGGAACCTCGAAACGCGACCTGTGGGACTTCACGTTCTCGGGGAGTTCCTCGTAAGCCTTATCGAGGAGCTTTTCGAAGTCGTAAAAGTCTGTCTCGCTCATTCCTCTCACCCCTCCCTACTCTTCACGACGCTTTATAACCTTTGTTAAAGCACCCTGTAAAAGCCGGCCCTCGGCTCGTATATCCTCGCGTCCCTCTTGAGATCCTCTATGAGCTTCCTGATGTCCTTCTCGGTTCCGAGACCGGCCTGCTTCGCAGCTTCAAGAACCCTGTCCTCGGGAGCACCGTGCTCGCCCTCGCCCTCAAGGTTCTTTATTATGTCGATGAGCTTCTCTATCTTGCTGAGCTTCTTCGTGCTCTTCCCGACTTCAAGAATAGCCGCATCTATCGCCCCTTCCTCGTCAACCGCTATCGTCCTCAGCATCTCCTCCATTATGGCTATTGCAGCCCTTGCATCTTCCCTGGTTACGGTCTCGCTCAGGCGCATCCTAGCGTGGGCCTCGCTGAGCCTTATAAGGGCCTCAAGCTGTCTCGCGGTTATGGGAATCGGCTGGAGTTCATCCTCGCCGACCCTCTTCGCACCACGCCTCATCCTGACGTAGTAGCGCTTTATCTCGTCCATGGCTTCCCTGCTGAGAACCGGGTGGACGTTCTTCCTCGCGTAGGCTATGTACTTCTTGAGGAGGTCGTAGGGTATCTTCGGAGTTACAACCTCGGCCTCACCGCGCCTTACCCGGAGTATGTGCTCCGCTATCTGGGAGTCAACCTTCTCGTCGGGCTCATCGAGAAGGAGGAATATCAGGTCAAAACGGCTCAAGAGAGTGGGCGGGAGGTCGAGCTGTTCTGGAAGGCTCTTGTGCCTGTTGAACCGGCCAAACTTCGGATTGGCAGCGGCTATAACCGTCGTCCTCGCGTTCAGGGTTGCGGTTATGCCGGCCTTGGAGATGCTTATCGTGTTGTGGAGGACAAGTCCGTGGGAGACGAAAAGGTGGTAAGGCTCAACGGTGACGTCGTAGACCCACTCCCAGCGGTCGTTCGGGATTCTCTCGACCCTCTTCACCCTCAGGAAATTAACGTTCGCACTCCACCAGCGGTGGAATTCGTCAAGGTGGGATCTGGCCGAGTCTATCATCTCTCTTATAAGAGTCCGGACTATTTCTATTGCCTGCTCGTCTCCCCTGACCAGCATTTTCTTGAACCTGTTGTGGGTTATCCCGGATCTGGTGTAAATACGGGTCTTTGGGATTATTCTTAACGCACCCTCCGGATTCTCCTCGGCAAGTTTTTCCAGCTCAGCTATTCTTTCCTCGATTCTTTTGAGGATTTCCTTTATGTAGTGCTCTTTAACCAGTGGCTGATTGAACCGCATACGCTCTTTCGAGGTTAGTTTTAGCTTGAGGGATTTACATGCCTTCATAAGGGGCTTTACAAGCTCTTTTGGAAGTGCCCTTTCCGTTTCTTTTACCACGAAGTTTGTTCCCGTTTTCGTTATCCTCCCCACGATGCCCCTGGAGTACAGGTAGTCATGGTAGTCCTCCGCCTCCTTCCTGTCCCTGTAGACGCTCCTGAATTCCGCCTTTATCTCAACAGGATACTCTCTAACACCCAGCACTATGTCCCCGGAGAAAATCTCATCGGCGGGCTTTTCCACGATTTTCCCGTCCTCCCATACCATTATCGGGTGCTCCGGCGTTACCGTTATCTCCCTGCCGTTGGAGAACTTCAGCTTTACGAACTTGTCCGGCGCTTTGTGCCTGCTCACGCGGTCGGCTTTCACCTTTACGATTTCCTTCTTCTCAAGGTCGTAGGCGAGGAGCTCGATATCGTCAACGGGCAGTATCTCGGTGTCCTTGCCGATTATCACCTTATCTCGGTTCCTCTCGATGAGCTCATCCACTAGTTCGCCTATCTTAACCTTCCCCCCGTCAGCGAGGAGAAGCTCGAAATCGTAGTGGTAGCTCTGCTGTTCAAGAGCTTCATGTATGGCGCTCCTATCCCTGTCGCTCATCTTGTCGAACTCGTCTATACAGTTGTGGACGATTATTCCCTCGGCGACGAAGTTGTGCTCTCCGGGGACGTAGAGGTCGTAAACGTAGCCCTCGTAAGGAACCTTTTCGATGGAGATGATTTCGTCCAGAAAGTAATCTCTTGTCGAGAGAACCTCAAGCTTGAGTTTCATCTCTGGAGTTAGGACATCGCTGA
>NZ_JALUFF010000032.1 GCF_027052235.1 Thermococcus sp. | reverse complement strand
ATATTACTCATTCTAATAAAATACGATTTTAAATTGAAATCTGAATTTTTTAGAAATATAATTTATAAACTGTCTATTGTTAGTAATACCTCACCTGAAAAGTTGAGATATAAATCTGGACATAAAATTAGGGACGTCTAAAATTGAAAAAAAGCTGGAAACGCCGTTGATTCTCGTAAAAATACCCCAGAATGGACAAAAGGGGGATTGGGGATTTACTCTCCCTCTTCCAAAACGGCCTTCGGAATTTCGTTGCCCTGGGGCAGGATTATGAGCTCCCGTCCCTCCACAATCATCTGGGCGACCTTCTTTCTGGCAGAACTCAGGGCCCTCCAGACGGTACCCCGGGAGACTCCCATTTTTGCCCCTGCCTCCTCCTGGGTCAGCCCTTCATAGTCAACCAGCCTCAACGCCTCAAACTCCTCGTACGTCATGAAGATTGGTGGTTTCGGCTGGCTAAGTGGGGGAAGTGCTGGATAGAAGTGTCTAACCTGCGGGATGAACCCGATTACCCTCATCTTTCTCCTCCGGCCTCTTCCGCGTCCCCATCCCATTCCCCGGGGCATTTTCACTCCTCCTTTTCACAGGGTTGGCCAGTTAGGGTTATAACTTTAACGTGGAACTTGGTGTGGTGATACGATGTTTAAAGTCGGCGAGAGAAAGATAGGCTGGCACAAGGACTTTGACAGCTCGCACTTCTTAGCTTTACCCTACGAGAGCAAGTGCCTCAGGATTCACGGCCACACCTACAACGTGGACGTTGAGATATGGGGCGAGCTCAACGAGAACGGCATGATATTCGACTTCAACCACCTCAGCAACCTTGTGAAGCTCCTCGACCACAGAATTCTCGTCAGCGAGGAGTGGATCGTTGGGAGAAAAGACGGAAAGCTTGTGATTGAGAAGAACGGGAAGAGGATAGAGCTTCCGGAAAACGAGGCGGTAGTCCTCGACAAACCAAACGTCACCGCTGAATACATAGCCGAGTGGTTCGCCGAGAGGATAGCAGAGAAAGCCGGTAACAACGTGAGAAAGATAAGGGTCAAAATCTGGGAAGACCCGAGGAGCTATGCGGAGGTCACGCTTGAGCGCTAGCACTTTTTCCTTTCTGGTTTGCTTATGCCGCACTTTTCCCTTAGGGCCCTAAGGTTTTCCTCGGCCTTCTGGAGGAGCTCGTCGTAGTAGTCGGACTCGAACCGCCTAGAGGCCTCTTCAGCCAGGTCTCTTATGACCGTCAGGTAGGCGTTAGCGCTTTCGCAGGCCTCGTTCTCCGCTATGGCGGGCATCATCATCACGAGGTAGCCGATGAAGGAGGAGAGCAACTTTTCCCAGTCCCTTTCAAAGCCGTTCTCGTTGAGCCAGCCCTTCAGGGTTATGAAGACTTTAACTGCAGGCTTGACAACCTGGTACTCGTTGAAGCGCCGGTATCGGATTATCAAGTACTGAAAGAGCGAGATCAGGAACTGACCCACGACTTCCTTCCCCAATGTCCTCTCGGCAAAGCTCTGGAAATCTCTTAGGCCCTTTCCCCCGCTCTCCAGAAAGGCCTTGAGCAGGTTTGGATACGGGGGTGAGAACTGTCTCAAATCTACCTCCTCAAGCTCTATTATCTCGGGGAGGATTGCCATTACAGCCCTTTCCATTCAACCACCCAAACCGTTAAATTCGGGGGGCGTTTATTATTGTTTGGGTGATTCCATGAGGTTCTCAAGGGGGAGGAACTTTCTGTTTCGCATCCCTGAGGGGAGGGAACTTCTGAGCTTTGTTAACGAGTTCGCCGAAAAGCACAACGTTCTCGTCGGAACGGTCAGCGGTATAGGAAGCCTTAGGAACCCGAAGATCGGCTACTTTGATGAGAAGGCTGGAGAGTACAGGGTAATCGAGCTGAGCGGACTTTACGAGCTCGTCTCCCTGAGCGGGAACATAAGCCTGAAAGACGGAAAGCCCTTTGCACATATCCACGTCGCCCTTGGCGGGCCGGATGGCAGGCTCTACGGTGGGCATCTTGTTGAGGGTGAGGTCTTCGTTGCCGAGCTCTTCGTTCAGGAGCTCCTCGGCGAACCGTTGGAGAGGAAGCCTCAGGAGAACGGCCTGGTGCTGTGGGACGCGGAGGGGTAAGGGAGAAGTTATATTGGGACTGTACCCTTCATCCCTCATTTCTCGTAGAAGATCTCGTAGTGCTGGACGTACTTCTCCTTCTCCAGCAAGAATTCGTCGTCTTCGGGATAGTACTTGGCCAGCTCCGGGTTCTCGCCGGCGAACTTCTTTATTGATTCCCACGAGTTCCAGATGGTTACAAGGAGGAAGTGGGTCACGCTTTCTTCATCCCTTCTCGTGAAGTAGAGCTTTATGAGGCCTTCAACCGAGCTGTAGTCGGGGACTGCCCTCTATATCAGAAAGCGCTCGTAGGCGTCGCCCTTTTCCCGTGAAACTATACCGTGCCAGAGCCTCATAATTGCCATGATATCACCTTAGAAGGTTTTGTCTCGGAGGGATATAAATGTTCTGAAAATTTAAAAAGGCGAGAAAAGCTTTAGAACACCGAGTTGAGCCTTCCTCCATCGACAGGAATTATTGCCCCGTTTATATAGCTTCCAAGCTCGCTCGCGAGGAATGCAACGAGGTAGCCTATCTCCTCGGGCTCGCCGAGCCTTCCGAGGGGTATCGGCTTTGCGTAATCGGCTAAAGCTTCTTCAACAGTTTTCCCTTCCCTCTCAGCTCTGTCCTTGGCTAGCTGTATCATCCTGTCCGTCTTTATAATGCCCGGCATTATGCCGTTCACGGTTATTCCCTTCGGCCCAAGCTCCTTGGCAAGAGTCCTCACGAGGCCGGCCATAGAAATCCTGACGACGTTGCTGAGGGCTATGTTTGGAATAGGCTCCTTTATGGCCACGCTCGTGGAGTAGACTATCCTGCCGAAGCCCTTCCGCTCCATGGCCGGAACGAGGGCCTTCGTCAGGTAAACCGCTGGATACAGGAGGAGCTTTACAGCATTTTCCCAGTCGTCCATGCTCATCTCCATGAAGTAGCCGGGTTTTGGCCCGCCGGTGGAGAAGAAAAAGATATCCGGCTCGCCTATGTTTTCGAGCTCTCTAACCGTTCTCTCAAGGTCTTCGCGCTTCGTGAGATCGGCGACGATGTAGTTAACTTCCACGTCGTTCTCGGCCATTATCTTCTCCCTAGCCTTCCTCAGGTTCTCTTCGCTCCGCGAGAGGAGTATTACATCGGCTCCGGCCTTTGCCAGAACCCTTGCGACGCCGAAGCCTATACCCTTGCTTGATGCTGTCGTAAAGGCCAGCTTTCCGGAGAGGTCTATCCCTATCATGAGACCACCACAAAAAGTTGTCTTGGGGGGGTAAAAACGTTTACTGAACGTCCTTGGCCACAAGAAGCAGGAGGGTGTAGTGCCAGATGCTTATCGTTACAGCACCTATGAGCTCCGCAACGGCGACGCCCCTGAAGTGGCCCCTAGCCCACGTCGCCAGAACCCAGCCTGTAAGGAAGAGGATGACGCTGAACCACCCGAAGGCCCGGTCGCCGGAGGTTAAGGCTCCAAGGCCGGTTATCAGGACGCCGAGGCCGGCCGTTATGAAGAAGGCCCAGCTGACGTAGTAGTGCGGTGCCGTTCCTTCGGGAAAGAGACCTATCGTTGCGAGGAAGACTAGGCCGATGATGAAAGTCCATATCCCTGCGCGCTCGATTCCGTTCTTGGCCCTCTCAAGGAGCCCCGTGGCGTAGTAAACCCCGAGGACTGCCGTCGCTATAAGTGAGATGTTGAGAACCCAGTTGTGGGGCAGTCCGAGCTTTCCGAGGTCGCTTATCGCGTTTTCTGTGAGCCTCCACCATGAGCGGTTGATGTGAACAGCGACCCCTATGCCGAGGAAGGCTACGATTGGAGCTAAAAGCCCCGCGTAAAGCTGGGACTTCCTCATGATCTCACCCGGAGAATTAGGGAAGGAAAGGCTAATAAATCTATTCCACGCTTCTAAGGGCCCTCCACACCTCATTCAACTCAATGAGGAGCCAGTACCTCCTTAACTCTGCCTCAGCTTTCTTGTAATCGGGATAATAAGTTCCTACAATCTCCCAGAATCGTCTGGTGTGTCTGGGCTCCCACAGATGGGCGAGCTCGTGGATTATAACGTAGTCCCTGAGGCTTTCCGGCAGGGCCATCAGCATTAGGTTGAAGCTCAGGTTTCGCTTTTTTGAGCAGCTGGCCCACTTGGTCTTCTGGAATCTGATGTAGACCTTTCTGTACTTGACGCCGAGTATCGAGGCGAATAGCCTGACTTTAAAGTCGAGTTCCCTTCTGAGCTGGTCTTTGAGCCACCTCTTCAGGACTTTGAGGTTGTTTTCAGGGAGTATAACCA
>NZ_JALUFF010000031.1 GCF_027052235.1 Thermococcus sp. | reverse complement strand
GGGATTTGCGATTTCGAGGGCGTTTGTTATTGCCTCGTTTATCTCCCCGAGGGCCAGCATGTAGAGTGATGAGAGGCGCATTAGGAGGTCTCGCTGGGGAGCTGGGAGAATCCTCGAGTCCTCGATTACCTGGGAGTATATTCTCTTTGAGGACTTCAGCCCGGCCCGACCCATGGAGTAGCCGACCGAGAGAAGGGCCCGGAACATCGTGGGGGGATCCTCTATCCCCTTGGCCGTCTCCATTGCCTTCAGAAAGGCCACTTTATAGGCCTTGTTCTTGGCTTTGGCGAGTCTCTCACCGATCTTCGCATAGGTTACTGATTTTACATAGGGGTCTGGAATTACCTCAACCGAAGAGAGTATCTCCTTGACCAGCATGTCAATTGCCCCCCGAGTAATCGTGAATTCTGCAATCCCAAATTCGTCGTCATCTCTTATTAACCTAACCCTCGGAACGTTTTTAAGAGGCTCCGTTCAGTGCCTAAACATGTACGCGGTGATATTCGGCAAAAATCCTGCCCTCAGCGAGGCGGAATTTTACTCATTTGGCAGGAGATTCGGTCTTAAAGTTCGGCCACTCGAGTCTGCTCGTTACTGGCTGTTATTCGATTCCTCACCCAAGATTGAAAGGTACTTTCACTGGCTCGGCGGTGCTCTAAAGCTCGTGAGAATAGTCGGGGAGGACGAGGAGGCCATAAAAGATCTTGAATACTCCAGGCTTTTCACGGTGAGCCTCTACGGGAGAAGCGACTGGAGGCTGTGGAGGAAGCTCGGGAGCGAGATAAAGAAGGCCTTTAAGGCGGAAGGGCCGGCGAAGTTCTTCAAGCCGGCGAAGACCTACGCGATGCCCGCAGAGCTGATTCTCAAGGGGTTTCCCGACGTCAAGGACTTCGTCTTCCTCTTTAGGGAGGACGGGAGCTTTCTCGTCGGCGAGACGGTCAAGGTTACCGATCCCTTCGAGCTGAAGAAACTCGACGTCGAGAGACCGGTTCAGAAACCGATTCTCTCGATCCCGCCGAGGCTCGCGAGGATAATGGTGAATCTAACGGAAGTGAGAAGAGGCTCGTTCCTCGACCCGTTCTGCGGGATCGGAACGGTGGTTCAGGAGTTCGTCCTGCAAGGGTTGAACGCCTACGGAAGCGACAGGGACGGAGAGCAGGTAAGGGCAGCGAAGAAGAACCTCGCCTGGCTCAGGAAGGAGTTCAGGCTCAAGAACTCGGCCCATCTGGAGGTCTGCGACGCGAGGAAACTCAGGAGATGTTTCAGACAGCGGTTTGACGCGATAGTTGCCGAGCCCTACCTGGGAAAGCCCCTCAAGAGGTACCCGAGCAGGGGGGAGGCGATAAAGCTCGCCAACGAGCTGGACCGCTTTTATTACTCGGTCTTCGAGAGCTTTGCCGATGTTTTGAAGAGGAACGGGAGAGTCATCTTCGTCTTTCCAGCCTACAAGCTGAGCAGTGGGGGGGTATACCGGAAAGAGCGGAGATGGCTCGGCAAGCTCGGCTTCGAGGTTCTGGGGAGGTACACGGACTACGAGGAGAGGCACAGGCTCGTTAGGGACATCCACGTGCTGAGGTACCGGGGCTAATCAAGGGCAAGCGTTCGTTTCAGGGTCCCTTGATCTCATTCATCTTTTCAGGCCCCCTTCCCCAATGCTCTTGATGACGAGCGACTTCTCGACAGTAAAAATTGAGGAACAATCTATGAAGCTCTTTTTTCTGAGCTTCCTACGGAGGAGGTCTTTCCCCTCAAGCTCGACTTGGAATTCCTTGAAATGGGAGCTTCCCGTTATCTTGAGTACTATCAAATCATCGCTTATCCTGTTCAGCTCTTCAGAACTGACAACCAGCAGGGGCAGAAGCTTCTTTCCACGGTACTCGGTGAAGGGGGAGCTTCAGGAGGAGTATCTCACCCGGCCTAAAACTCGAAGAGTTCCTCGGCAGCTTCTCCATCCTGAAGGAGCTTAAGGTAGCTAAGCTCTTTCATTGGATCCCTCGTTTCTACTCCCTCAATCAGTATTCTGATCCGCGAACCGGGAGGTGTGTCCAGTTTTTTGAGGGGGATTATCACATCACCCCTGTATATGGCAACTATCTCCTCGGGCATGGTTAAAAATTGGAAAATCCGCTTTTAAACGTTTGAAGTTAGCCGATGAGTCTCTCGTGCTCCTGCTTTATGCACCTGTGGGCGACCGCTATTAGGCCGGCCTCCCTGGCTTTCTTGAAGGCCTCCCTGTTGTAAGTGTTGAACTGGAACCACACAACTTTGGCGCCCTTCTCTATCGCCTGCTCGACGTAATCCATCGTGAACTCCGGGCGAACGAAGAGGTCGACTATATCGACCTCGTCTGGTATGTCCAGAACGCTCAGGTAGCACTTCCTTCCGAGGACTTCCTCATAGCGGGGATTCACAGGGTAGACCTCGTAGCCGTGCTCAATAAGATAGCGCATGACCTCATTGGAATCCCTTTCAGGCTTCGGTGAGGCTCCAACGAGGGCTACTTTCCTGTACTTCGTTAAAATCTCCTTGAGGTCCTCATCGCTCAGCCTGTCAACTGGCATCGTTCTCACCATGTTACCACCTTAGGTTTTTGGAGGCCAACCTTTAAAGCTCTAACCGAGAAGTCCCATCGGTGGTGGGATGGCTCTCTACGAGGAAACGCTGACGAAGGGGGCCTTTCAGCTCATCATGCTCCTTCCGATTGTGGCGATGTTCTCGGGACTCTACGCCACTTATCGCGCGGGAGAGGGCTTCTGGATAATGCTTGCAACGACTTTGGCCGTCTCGGTTCTCCTTCTGGACGTCATGGTCATCAGGATTGAGATAGACGACCGCGAGCTCAGGATACGGGGGCTCCTCGGTCTCGTGGTCAGGAAGACCGTGAAGATAGAGAACATAGAGGCCTTCGAGGTTCGGGAGGGCTGGATGAGCTGTTATGGGGCGATCCACTTCACCCTGCCCGGAAAAGCATGCGTGGTGATACGGCAGAGGAGGGGCTGGAGCGTGTCGTTCACGACCAACAATCCCGAGGAGGTGGCGGGGGTTCTCTCTACCTTAGGCGTTCCGCGAGGAGCTTAGCTACACAAACTTGAACCGAAAACATTTAAAAGAGCGTATACGGATGTATATGTGGGGATGAGGGTAAGTCCCGGTGTCCGCCGCGTACCCTGAGGTACGCGCAAATGGCGGCCCGGGGGCCGATTCATACTTCTCATTTGGTTTCAGTAGAGTTGCTTGAATTTGAGAATTCTCCCCGACCTCTCAAACCTCTGGAGCAAATCTTCATTTTCGTTGAGCTTCCTGTAAAAAGCGTTGGCGACGAAGTCGGCAACCTGAATCAGCGGTTCCCCCTGGGAGTCTTTCTGATGCACGAACACTTTAACTTCGTGGGGAAACGCCTCCATTATCATTTTCCTGATGTACTCCTCCAAGTTCCTTTTCCTGAACTTTGTTGTGTGATACCTGTCGAGGAATATCTCAATGGTCAGTGCTTTGTCAGGGGTGTAACCGATGCTCCTGCGGTAGGGCTTTAGTGAGTCGACTATCAGAACCCTCGAGAGGTAGTTGTAGTGAACTGCCTTTTGGGAACCTCTCTCCCGAATGTAATCGTAAGTGTTCGCCTTGTTTACGTAAACTGCCGAGACGTGAGCACTTGCGCACTTGTAAAGCCTATCGAGAACAAATTTCCTTATTTTATCGTTGCTCTTTGAGGCCTTGAGTTCCGGTACGTCCCTTTTCTTCTTACCAAGCTTTTCTCTGGCCTTTTTGGGAATCCTGCGGATTTTCTTTGCGTGCTCTGCTCTGGCTATGATTGCCCCCATAACGAAGTACCTGCTACTGCCTTTTGAGAAGCCCATGTCCCCTGCTTCGTCGAGAACGATGTAAATATGAACCATGATTTCTCCCTCGCGGTACGAACGCCGTTTCCTGCGGGATAAATATACCTTGCCGTTGTCGCTGTAAACTATTTGTCAAAATTCAGGTTGATAATTTGTCATTCTGTTAACAACTAGGGGGCTTAAAAATAGGGGCCTGTATAGACCAACACTATGAACCAGGCCAGTGGAGAAGAGATAGACTACAAGGGAATCGTCAATTGGGCATGTTGTCAAAAATATCAAAAGAACGTTGAAGGAAACGGATACCATGAAAGACCAAAACTGTAGGCGAAGGTTCAGCTATGTGAGAGAGAAGCCACAGACTTTTAGCGAAGTTTGTATTGTTGCTTTTGAGTTCCCAGCGCGCGTGTCCAAGGGGTTCGAAGGTTTTGTAAGCTTGGCATCTGAGGTAGACATATCAACAACGAAGGGAATTTTCCGTGGGAATCACTTTTGTTTCATGCAGTTTTGGGTCAATGGGCTTTGCTCCTCCTATCTTCATCATAAATTTA
>NZ_JALUFF010000030.1 GCF_027052235.1 Thermococcus sp. | reverse complement strand
AGAACATGAGGACTATGTACAGGGAGTAGAGGACAAGGAAGTAGATTCCCATCGGCCTCCCAAGACCGTGGGTTTTCCTGAGCGAAACGACCATCGGAAGCATTGCCGCGAGGACGAGGATGACCGTGAGTATGGAAGCCCCCGTCTGGAGGGGCCTTATCACCGAAGCAACGCCGAGGACGACGAGGGCGTTCATTATATCTGCCCCGATGATGTTGCCGATGCTTATGCTTCCTCGCTCCCTCAGGGCGCCGTAGACGGCGTTCGTCATTTCCGGCAGGGAGGTGCCTACCGCCACGATGGTGGCCCCAACCACGAACTCGGAAACCCCAAGGGCCTCCGCTATGTTTGCACCACCATAGACCACGAGCTTCGCTCCTAAGACGAGCAGCAGACCGAGGACGAAGAGGATTGTATAGTCGAGAACCGTGGCGCGGCCCTTACCATTCCCGTCGATGTCCTTCCGGGAGTTTTTCTTGAGGAGCCAGCGGAGGTAGACGACGTAGGCCCCGAGGAGCACCGCCCCGTCGAGTCTCGATAGGGTTCCATCGGCGGAGAGGGCCATAACGAGGAGGAAAGAGACGAGCATGATGAGGGAGTTGTCGTAGGCTTCCCTCGTGGCCTTGAGGGGTCTCAGCGTGGCCGCTATTCCCAAGATGAGGGCGATGTTGGCGAATATGCTTCCGAGGGCGTTTCCGAGGGCCATTCCGGTGAGGCCCTGATAGCTCGCCACGGCGCTCGTCAGGAGTTCTGGCAAGGTCGTGGCGAAGCTTATGAGAACGATGCTTATGACGAGGGGAGAAACGCCCGCCTTCCTCGCAACCTCAACTATCTTATCGGAGAGTTTATCGCCCGAAAGGACGAGCAGGACCAGTCCAATGACTATCGCCGTTACCCAGAGCGCCGCCTCAAGCATCACTTCCCCCGGCTGGGGTTTGAGGGGGGTTTCATAAAGTTTTTGATGGTGTGTTATGGGCATTGTCCGTAAGCTTTTCCGCCAGCCTGAGATAAAGGAAACCCGGCTTTTCTGGAAGTCCGATGCGGGCGTAGATTAGCCCTCTAAACGCACCGCTCAGGAATGAGGCCAATGCTAACCCCAGCAGACTTGGAATGATGCCGTACTTGTTGTACAAGGAACCTCCAGCGTAGCCGCCAAACGGAATCATAACCCCGAAAACCACAAGGGAGTCCAGCAAAAGCCACGGCGCGAGCGACCACGCCAATCTGTCAGCGGCCCAAGGGGACATTCCCTTCTTGGCCTTTTCCCTGCTGAACTCGAGATAGGTGATGTACGCGTAGGCAATTCCAAAGAGGACTCCCACTCTAAACCATGGCACCAGAACCTCGCTTAAACCAGCACCGTAATGGGCGCTCAAAGCGACGAATCCCGAGAGCACAAAGGTAACAACGAAGCCCCGGGTACACATAGAGAAGAACCGGGCCATCGTTACCGCACTCCTTCTCATTAGAAGCTTCCTCCTGCTCATTCTCTTGGTTCACTTAGTTAATAGTTACTCAACATTTGTCATGCAAGATTAAAAATTTTACCTTCACAATTTGCAAAACTTTGGGCGTTCACGGCATCAGGCACAAAAGCCCAACAAACCTTTTAACTCACCGCCCCTATTCACCCAAGGTGATAGACATGAAGCAGAGGAAGGGATTGCTCATAATCCTCGACGGACTCGGCGACAGGCCGATCAAGGAGTTCGGCGGAAAGACGCCGCTCGAGTACGCGGAAACGCCGAACATGGATAAGCTCGCCAAGATGGGAATCCTCGGCCAGCAGGACCCGATAAAGCCCGGCCAGCCGGCTGGCAGCGACACTGCCCACCTCAGCATCTTCGGCTACGACCCCTACACGGTCTACCGGGGAAGGGGCTACCTCGAGGCCATGGGCGTTGGCCTCGACCTGAGCGAGGACGACTTAGCTTTCCGCGTCAACTTCGCCACCATCGAGAACGGCATCATAACTGACAGGCGCGCGGGCAGGATAAGCACGGAGGAGGCCCACGAGCTTGCGAAAGCCATCCAGGAGAACGTCAAGATACCTGTTGACTTCATCTTCGCAGGCGCGACCGGCCACAGGGCCGTCTTAGTTCTCAAGGGCATGGCCTCCGGTTATAAAGTCGGTGAGAACGACCCCCACGAGGCCGGCAAGCCGCCGCACAGGTTCATCTGGGAAGACGAGGAGAGCAAGCGCGTTGCTGAAATTCTCGAGGAGTTCGTCAGGCAGGCTCACGAGGTTCTTGAAAAGCACCCCATCAACGAGAAGCGCAGGAAGGAGGGTAAACCCGTCGCGAACTACCTCCTCATCCGCGGCGCTGGCACCTATCCGGGCATACCGATGAAGTTCACGGAGCAGTGGAAGGTTAAGGCCGGGGCTGTCATAGCGGTCTCGCTCGTCAAGGGCGTCGCGAGGGCAATAGGCTTCGACGTTTACACCCCCGAGGGGGCAACGGGCGAGTACAACACCGACGAGATGGTCAAGGCCAAGAAGGCCGTCGAGCTTCTCAAAGATTACGACTTCGTCTTCCTCCACTTCAAGCCGACTGACGCGGCCGGCCATGACAACAACCCGAAGCTCAAGGCGGAGATGATAGAGAAGGCCGACAGGATGGTAGGCTACATAATCGAGCACATCGACCTTGAGGAGACGGTGATAGCTATAACCGGCGATCACTCAACGCCATGCGAGGTCATGAACCACAGCGGCGACCCGGTTCCGCTCCTTATAGCGGGCGGCGGTGTCAGGGCCGACCACACCGAGGCCTTCGGCGAGCGCGAGTGCATGCGCGGCGGCCTCGGCAGAATTAAGGGCCATGACATCGTGCCGATAATGATGGACCTTATGAACAGGAGCGAGAAGTTCGGGGCCTGAAGGCCCTACCTTCCGTTCCCCATTTCCCTTTCGACATCCTTCAGCGCCCTGATGAGTCTTTCATTCTCCCCAGGCTTTCTTACGGAGAAGCGGATGTATTCCGGCAGGCCGAAGCTTTCACAGCTCCTCACGAGGATTCCGCGCCTTTTGAGGTATTCAACGGCTTTTTTAGCGTCTCCAACGCGCTTGATGAAAAAGTTGGCGTCGCTTTTAACGCCCAAAGCTCTCTCCATTCTCTCCTTCTCGCGCCAGATCAGTGGCATCGTCTTCCTAAGGTGCTCGAAGTTGTCTTTGAGGAGAAACTCAAGAAAGGCAACTCCAGTTGAGCCTATGCTCCAAGGCATCCTGACGCTTTTGAAAGCCTCGGAAAAGCCGAGAACGTAGCCCACCCGTATTCCGGGCAAACCGTAGCTCTTGGTGAAGGTTCTGAGCTTTACAACGTTCTCTCCGCTCGGGCTTTCGGGCTTTTTAACGAAGTCTATGAAGGCCTCGTCCAAAACGAGGAGCGCGTTCTTATCTTCAACCGCATCGAGGAGGGGCTTAAGCTCCTTAGTGCGGTAGAACCTCCCGTCAGGGTTGTTCGGATTGCAGAAGAAGACCACTGAGTCTCTCTCAACGAGTTCAGCCAGCTTCTCAGGCTCGTTCGGACCCTTAACAACCTTCGCCCCGAAGATGCGCGCGGCTCTCTCGTACTCGCCATAGGTGTGCTCCGGAATTACCACCTTCCTCCCGCGGAGCGCGAGGATCCCGATGAGGTAGAGCGCCTCGGTGATTCCAGTGGTTACCGTGACTTCTTCGCCGATTAGCTCTGAAAGGTTCTCCTCGAGCTTCTCGTAGTAGGGGTAGCGGTTGCTTACCTCTTTGGCACGCTCGAACATCTCGCCGAGCCACTCAGGCGGATACGGGTTTAGTGAGGCCGAAAAGTCAAGCAGACCCTCCTTCCGAGCACCGCCGTGGTAAGTTGAGAACTTCACCGGCTCAAGCATGGACATACCTCCGTCGCGAGCAGTAATGAGACGATTATCAGCCATTCGGCAACGATAAGCCAGTAAACCCTCAGAGCGCGCTTTATATCCCTGTCCTCCGGCGTTCTGCCGGGAAAGCGGTAAACGCCAGGCTTCTCAAGCCACACACCTAAAACGGCACTCATGACCGCTATCGGCTTATCCGAGTTTATCTTGAACCTTGCCAAACGGTAATAGCGGAAAACCCTCCTCCCGCCGAGGGGAAGGTAGAAGAGAACCGTCAGGCGAGCGGGAATAAAGTTCAAAACGTCGTCCAACCTCGCCGAGAACTTGCCAAAGAACTCGTAGCGCTCGTTTCTGTAGCCGAGCATCGCGTCAAGCGTGTTGACGGCGCGGTAGATTAAGGCACCGGGCAGGCCGAAGAAGAGGAAGTAGAATAGCGGGGCAATTACGGAGTCGTTGAGGTTCTCGGCGAGGCTCTCTATCGATGCGGAGTTCAGGTGGGGCTTATCGAGCTTTCTAACATCCCTGCTAACTATCATCGAGACCGCTTTCCTCTTCTCTTCAATGTCTTCCGTCACCGTCCTCGCGACGTGCTCGTGGAGGCTTCTAATCGCGAAGGAGCTTTTAAGGAGATAAACGGCAAGGACATAGTTGAGGGGATAAAGAGCAAAGAAGGGCGAGATGGAAAGGAGGAACGCGAAGGCAATAACCAGCACTGCCGTAGCTATTCCAGCAAGGAAATCGAGAGCTGGGGAGTGCCGTTTGTAGCGGGAATCAAATAAACCGGCGAGCTTTCCAAACCACACCACCGGATGAACTAATGCAGGAGGCTCTCCTAAAAGCAGGTCCCAGAGGAGTGCCAGGGCAAAGACTGCTAAGGCGTCCATTCCCCCAACGCTCCCCTGATTTTAGCGTATTCCTCCAGGATTTCGCCGCTCGGCCCCCTGATGCCCCTCCTGACGTACCATGCCGGATGTCTGAGGTATTGGGCCTCGAACCCAAGCTCCCTGAGGGTCTTCTCTGCGGTTCTCCCAACCGCGAAGATGGCCTTCGGCTTTAAAATCTCCAGCTCCCTCGCCAAAAGCTCGTAGGCTCCAGGAGGAATCCTCCTCAGCCTGTTCTCCGGCGGGTTGCACTTGACGACGTTGGTAATGTAGAGGAAGTCTGGGTTGATGCCGAGGGAGAAAAGAACTCTGCGGAGCAGCATTCCGGAGGCATCGCGGTAGAAGCATACCCCCGTTTTCCCGCACCCGCGCCTTCCGGGGGCTTCACCCACGATCGCGACCTTTGAGCCGGTAAAACCGTTGGCGAATGGCAGCCCCTCGAACTCCCCGACCTTCAGCTGATAACTCAGGTTCTCCTCACCGCAGAAGTACTCCGGGTCGGTTAAGAGCGAGCAGTATAGCGCTGAAAGCTCGATTCCCCTGGCCTCGCTTTCTTCATCGCTTATAAGGAACCTCTCGCGCGGGTTGTAGATGGTTCTCGCGTAGGTCCCGTAGGTCTTCTCGTCGAGGGAAAGCAGATCACGCCAGTTCGTGAGTTTCAGAGGTTTTGTCCTGAGGTTTCGGAGGTTGAGGTAGATTCCGCCCGTTCTCTCAAGCTCTTCGAACTTCAGGAGCATAATGGATAAAAGCTCCAGTTTCCTTATAACCCTGACGGAGGCGATAGCTTGAGGGGAGTGGCGTTCTATTCAGGTGGCAAGGACGGGCTTTACGCGCTTTATCTGGCAGAAAAGAGTGGAATTGACGTTCCGTACCTTTTGGCTTTGAAGACCACGATAGGTCTCTCACCCCACTGGGAGAACTTAGAGGCGCTGAAAACGCTCGCCAAGGCAATGGGAAAGGAGTTGCTAACCTTCGACATGGCCAGAGGGAGCGACGCCTTAGCTAAATTCATCGGCTCCCTCGGTGTTGACTATCTTATAGCGGGGGATGTTCTCCTCGAAGACCACAAAAAGTGGGTTGAGAACATCGCCGAAAACGCTGGAATCAAGCCCCTTGAGCCGTTATGGGGAAAGGATACCCTTGAACTCGCGAGGGAAATGCTCCGGGAGGGCTTTGAGTGGGCAATAATAGCCGTTGACAGAAAAAAGCTGCCAAAAGAAGCGCTGGCCTACGCATTCAGCTCAAAAAACGACTTAGAGAACTTTTTGAAGGCTTACCCTTGTGTTGATCCGGTCGGAGAGTTCGGCGAGTTCCACACCGTTGTTTTGGTCTCGCCCCTCTTCGAGGGACGCTTTAACCTTGAGGTAGAGTCCCCCAAGGAAAGCGAGAGGTATTACTGGGTTCGCTTTGGGCTGGAGGAAAGGTAATAAAGTAGAAACGATAACCCAAGCCAGGGTGAGGTTATGAGCCAGGGTGAAATAGTCATACGCTTCAGCGTTCCCGATGACTGGGACAGAGATACACTTGCCATCGTTCGGAGGAAGCTCCTGGTGGAAGTGGCCAAGGAGATTCAGGAGAGAATAGAGGAAGCTAAAGCGTTTGAGGAAATTTTGAAGAGGGTTAAAATTGAAGACCAAGACGAGGCTCAAAAACTGGAAGATGAGATCAAGCTATCCCTCGCAAAGCGCTATAAGGGGATTTGAATGGAGATTGTCCTTGATTTCAACGTTGTTTTCTCTGCACTTTACGGTGGGCGGGTTTCAAGAGAGATATTCACGCTGAATCACGTCGTTAGAGAAGTGACGTTCCTCGTTCCGGCCTATTTCTGGGAGGAGTTTGAGGGAAAGAAGGAGAAACTCCTGAAGATAACAAAGCTCACGGAAAATGAACTGAACTTTGTCTTGAGAGTAATAAAGTCTCAGACCGTCGAGATCCCCCCGGAGATATTCTCAGGGAAGCTCGGGGAGGCAGAAAAACTCTCCCCTGATCCAAAGGACGTTCCCTACGTTGCCCTGGCAATGGCCCTCGAAATTCCCCTTCTCACCGGAGATCTAAAGCTTAGGGAGAAAATAGAAGGCGAACTCAAAGTATACTCTCCCTCGGAGCTTCTTGCTGTTCTTAAAGAGGGATTGCTATGAACGCCGAAGAACTCCTTCAAAGGCTTGAAAAGCACGGAGTAACGATGGAGAAAATGCTCAACACCGCCATGGAGCTTTACGTCGGAGGAGAACACGATAAAATCAGAAAGAGGCTCGAAAGACTGATGCTCCGCTACCTCGATGATATGAACATCCAATCCCTTCTCATGGCCGCGCTCCTCCTTGAGGAGAACTTTGAGGTTGAAGGAGATCCTGTTAACCTCGTCGCCGACGAGCTGATTGGAATTGACATCGCCGAGTACATAGGCGGGAAGATGGCGCTCTTCAACTTCTTCTACTACGACACGAGGAAGCCCGGGATCTTAGCTGAGCTTCCGCCCTTCCTTGATGACGCGATAGGAGGGTTTATAGCCAGCTGCATGACAAAACTCTTTGAGGGTGGTTGTGATGAGCAGGATTGAGACCCGGAAGTGCCCCATCTGCGGGGGCACAATGGTTAAGAGCAAGTCTGAAAAGGCCGGCCACGCGAGGTTCTTCTGGCAGCCGCCGTGGAAGAGCAGAACCACCGGCCTGCTGAGGCCCTTCATCGAAGCTACCCCTGGCTCTGCCTCGACTGCGGCATTGTTTTAGCGTTCGTGGACGAGGATAAGCTCTCGAGGCTCAGGGAAGAGTTTGAGGAGAAGAGGACAGAGGTGGGCCTGTGAAGGACATCCTGCCTTTCCTGACCAGAATTCCAACCAAAGGGGACTTTGAGAAAATTCCGGGGGAGCTATGGGCAATCCCCCTAATCGCCCCAATAAGCTCGGTCATCCCGGTTCTTGTCCTTTACCTCAAGCTGCCACTCTCGAACGTCCTCGCCCTTCTGGCGCTCTACTTCACGATAGGCCTCCTTCATCTCGATGGATTGGCCGACTGGGCAGACGGAATAATGGCCAAAGGCGACCGCGAAAGGAAGATTAGGGCAATGAAGGACGTCAACACTGGAATAGCGGGCCTTTTTGCCGTCGTGATGGTCCTATTCCTCCAGGTTTATTCGCTCCCGCTGGTGCCGTTCTACTCCCTTTACCTCGCCGAGCTGAACTCCAAGTTTTCCCTCCTCCTTGGACTGGCAACGAAAAAGCCCCTTGGCCAGGGATTAGGAGCGTACTTCATGGAGGGAATGAACGGAAAGCAGTTCGCCGTTGGGACGGTCCTCTACGCGCTCCTCTATCTCCCGGTTGCACTCTACAACCCGCTCGCCCTTGCCGGAATAACGGGTCTCCTCTTCGGCGCGTACACCATAAGGCTCTCCCTTAGGAACTTCGGCGGGATAAACGGCGACTGCCTCGGAGCCATCGCGGAAATAACGAGGACGGGAACGCTGCTCGTTTTAGCTTTTGTGTGGGCTTACCTTTAAATATTGCACCACCTAAACTCATGCGGTGGAACCATGCAGGACGTTGAAAAGGTTCTCTCCCAACTTCCACCAGAGGCGCGAAGGGAGCTTTTAGACTACGCCGAGTTTCTTCTGCAGAAGTACGGTAGAAAAGGTGAAAAAAAGAGAGGTTTCACTTTCTCCTGGGAGGGAAAGCTGAAAGACGTTAAGCTTACATCCATTGAACTCCAGCACAAAGCTCTGGAGTGGCGAACCGATGTATCTGATTGACACAAACGTCTTCCTTGAAATTCTTCTGGGCCAAGAAAAGAAGGAAACTGCAAAACAGTTTCTGAGCTCTCACCGGGGCGAGCTTTTTATTACGGATTTTACTCTCCATTCGATTGGCGTGGTTCTCTTCAGGCTTAAACGCCCAGAGATTTTTCTGGAGTTTGTTCGAGATGTCCTACCAAACGTCGAAGTTGTGACCCTCCCTGAATCGGAGTATGAGAAGGTTGCGGAACTCCACCTGAAGTATGGGTTGGACTTCGATGACGCTTATCAGTGCGCAGTTGCCCTTGCTAAGGGCTTAACGATTGTGACGATTGACGAGGATTTTAGGAAGGCTCCGTATTCGGTAAAGGTTATCTTCCTGTAGGGGGCTGAACCCCCGGGATCACCACCAGCTCGTCGAGTTCCCTGTCCGCTCTCGCCGCGTAGGGAACGTAGCCCCCCCTCCTCGCCCGCTCGACAAAGTCCCTTATCCTTGCCATGTTCTCCGGGCTTTCTGTTCCGTCATCGACGTAGTCAACAACGAGGACGAGCTTCCCGGCTTCGGCAACCCTATCGAGGAGGGAAATCTTTTCATCCCGCCACGGACTCGGCCTAAGGCCGTCGTAGAAGACGTCCTCGCTCGCCCAGCCGGAGACGACTTTCAAAAGCCGTCCGTCGTCGTATTCAAGCAGTCTCTCACCGTTCTGGGGGATTACGAGAAAGTCTTCGCCTGCCTTCGAGCGCGTGTAGTTTGCTATCTCGATGATGAAGTCAATCATCTCCCTTGCCGTCCAGTTTTCGTCGTAGCCCTTATCGCTCCAGTACTCGAACTCGTCAACCTTGTCGAGGTAAACGCCGGAAAAGCCCCGGGCAATAATTTTATCGAGGTACGCAAAGACGATGCGCTTCCACTCATCGCTCCAGTACTTCACAGCGAAGTTGCCCTCCCATTCCGGGTTCTCCGGGCCGAGCCATTCTGGAGGGTTCTTCGCCCAGCTTTCGTTCCAGTAAAAGCGGTAGTCCTCGGCCTCGCCTATGCTGAGGTAAGCTACCGGAATCACGCCGGCCTTCCTAAGCTTTTCAATCTCCTCCCGCGTATAGGCGGTTTCATCGCTTCCGTCCCGCGAATAGTCAATGACGACCAGATCAAAGCCGCTCTCCGCTATAACCTCTGGACTCGCGTTCTGGAGCCAGTAGGCCCAGCTCCCGATTTTGAACTGGCCGCTAGAGTGAGGTTGTTGAGAAGATAGCCCTCCTGAACCGCTTGAGGGCGTGTCAACGCTTATAGGTGGTACGCTGGATGTCGTTTGGGCCTCCTTACTTGAACCGTTTCCCAGGCATCCTGAGGTCAGGAGGACAAGGGCAAGGATAATTGCAAGGAACGCACCAGCGGCCTTCATGAACTCCCTTTGGGAAAGGTTCTTTTAACCCTTGCCCAAGCTCAATCCATGAGCTATCCAATAGTCATCCTCGCCGGTGGAAAGTCGAGCCGAATGGGAAAGGAAAAGCCCGTCCTAAGGGTCGGAGGAAAGCCGATGCTCCTCAGGGTTTATGGGGAAGCTTCAGCAATAGGAGAAACAATCATAGCTCTCTCAAGGAACACGCCGAAGACGAGGGAGCTGTGCCTCAGGGAAGGAGTTCCCTTCGTTGAAACGTCGGGAAGTGGCTACGTTGAGGATGTGAGGTGGCTTCTCCGGGAGTTCGGGCCCTTTGTGAGCGTCTCAGCCGATCTGCCCTTCGTTAAGGCCTCCGACATCGGTTCAATCGCGAAAGCCTTCGAGGGGAGGGTAAGCTTAACCGGCGTTCTCCCGCTGGAGAGAGTTCCGGTGGATGTGAAGCCTGTAGTTTACAGGGACTACGCGATAGTGGGATTAAACGCGGTTGGGGACGAAGGGGAGAAGTTTTTCGAGCTGAGCAACCCGCTTTTGGCTTTAAACGTGAACACGCCGGAGGATTTAAAGCTCGCGGAGAGGATAGCGAGGCTGGTGGGAAGATGAGGGGAGAGGGAATAAAGGGCGCCCTGGCCCTGGCGGGTGTTCTAATACTGGGCCTGCTGTTCCTCTTCGGTTTCCTCATTATAGCGGCTGTTCTAATCCTGATAGGCCTTCTCATCTTTCTCGGCTTTTACGCCTACCTCCGCCTGAAGCTCTGGTGGCGGAAGAGGCATCCGCCGAAGGAGCTTGAGGGGCCGGAGGATTATTTTTAAATGAGAAACCTTTTTAACCCTCCACAGTGTGAATGTACTGAGCGAAAATGGATGCTCTGTTACTTGTCTTGAACGTGCTCGTTGTGGGGATCGTTGCCCTCCTCTGGCTCGCATGGAAGCGGGCAAGATACAGAACCCCAGAGATTAAAAGGGCCTTACTGGAGTTAAGCTTGGGTTTAGCTGGTCTCATCGGTATATTCGATTTGGCGTGCTACCTTCACAGCAAACTCCTTGGGTGGGTCTCGATAGTTTTCTTCTTTGTAATGTTCTTTCTCTTCGCTAGGGACGCCAACAAGGTGGTCCCCAGAGTGCTCGTCTCCGAGTCCGAGAGGTCATGTGAGAAAATAACCCTAAAGTCCATGCTCTTTTCTAAAAGTTATTTCTGTCTCATTGAGCTATCCCGCAGGACGTCAGTTGACTTTGCAATCTCCGTGTACTACCTCCTGATTGTTGCCGTTCTCGTGCCAGTAATCGGTGCTCTTCTTTACTTTTTCTCCTGGTATACGGGAGTTCTCTTACTCCTGTGGTTTCCAATCCCAACGACCCTTGGGTTTTCACTCCTCGTATCGGTTATATCAATGGCCCCAACCGTGTACATGATGCGTAAAAACCTCCTGAAGATAAGGGCTAGAGAGCTCTCAGAGTCCAAGCTCACCTAAAATCCTATCCACGTCGAGGTTCTCCTCCACAATCCTTGCGAACTTCTCTATTTCCTCCTCTATGCTCCACCTCTTGACCGAAACCTGCTCAAGGCCCTTTTCAGCCCTCAGAAAGTTGAGGAATCTCTCCGTGAAGGCGAAGTTGTGGAAGATGCCGTGCAGGTAGGTTCCAAAGGCCCTCTCACCTATAGCGCCTTCGGGTTCGAATGTCTTCTCTCCGTTCACGGACGTTATGACAGAGAACGGCCTCTCAGAGACCGAACGACCCATTCTTATCTCGTAGCCCTCCACGCTCATACCCTCAGCTGGCCCCCAGAGGACTCTTGCTTTGAGGTGGTTCGTTCGCTTTTCCCTCATGAATACCGTTTTCGCCGGAAGGAGTCCGATGCCCTTAACTCTTCCGCGCTTCGATTCAACTTCGTCTACAATCTCTTCCCCGAGCATCTGGAAGCCGCCGCAGATTCCAACGACGAAAGCGCCCTCGCGGTGGGCATCTAAGATGGCGTCTTCGATGCCGTTCTCCCTCATCCAGAGTAAGTCCTCGACCGTGTTCTTGCTTCCGGGGATTATGATGACGTCGCCCTCTATCTCCTCGGCTCTGGTGACGTAGTCAACACCGTTGGCCCAGTGGAGGGGCTCAAAATCGGTAAAGTTGCTTATGTGCGGGAGCTTGATTATTTGAATGTGCAGCTCGCCCCTGACCTTCGGGAACTCGGCTAAGGAGTCCTCCTCGGGAAGGCGGTGCTCGACGTAGGGGATAACTCCAAGGGTCGGCTTCCCGTAGCGCTTTTCGAGGTAGTCAAAGCCCGGCTTTAGGAGGGAGGCATCACCGCGGAACTTGTTGAAGACGAAGCCGGTAACGAGTTCCCGCTCCTCCTCGCTCAAAAGCTCCATCGTGCCGACTATCGAGGCGAAGCTTCCACCACGGTCTATGTCCGTAACGAGAATTACTTTCGCGCCCGCGTGCTTTGCCACGCGCATGTTGGCTATGTCGTAGTCCTTGAGGTTTATCTCGACCGGACTGCCGGCGCCTTCGATTAGAACGAGGTCGTGCTTCTCCTTCAGCCCGTCGAGAACCTTCATCGCCTTTCGGAAGAGCTCCTCCTTCCGCGAGAGCATATAATCTTTAGCGGAGACGCTACCTATGGGCTTTCCCATAAAGACGACCTGACTTGTCATGTTTCCCTCGGGCTTGAGCAGAATCGGATTGAACTTCACGCTCGGCTTTTTTCTGCAGGCGATTGCCTGGAGGTACTGGGCACGGCTTATCTCACCGCCTTCGATGCTCGGAGCGGAGTTCAGGCTCATGTTCTGGCTCTTGAAAGGAACCACCTCGTAACCGAGATTGGAGAAGATTCTGCAGAGGGCCGTAACGAGGAGGGATTTGCCTGCTCCCGATGAAGTTCCCTGAATCATCAGGGCCTTTCCCATTTTCCCACCGGGGAGCGTTGGCCGAAGGCCATATAAACCCTTGGATAAAACCTCCAGCGGTGGTTGGAATGGAGAGCCTCTTCCTGCTGGTTTTGGGGAACACGGAGATAAGCACCGTTAAAGGCATTAGTGTCGCCGGGGCAACGCCTGAACTTACGAAGCTAACTCCTGTTGCGGATGCCGAGTACCTCTTTCACGAAAAGCCTTTGACCATTGACGTCATTCCTGTAACACCTGAGGGGCACCCAACGCCGGCAATAATCACCAAAGCGGCAAAAGAGCTGGCGAACTTCCCGGTTCTGGTTGTAAGGGGCGGGACTTACCTCGCTCCGCTCGTTCCGCACGTCCACATCAGCAACGCCGTTGGAAGGGACTTCAGGAAGGAGCCAGCTTTACCGGAGTTTGGGGAGATAATCAAGGGCGCCAAACTTTTCGGAGAAGAGCTGAACAGGTTGCCCATCAGAGAGCTCGTCATCGGAGAATCAACGCCGGGAGGAACGACCACAGCGCAGGCCGTTCTCTGGGCGCTCGGATACGATGCAAGGACGAGCTCGGCCTCGCCCGAAAACCCGCAGGGCCTCAAGGAGAGGGTCATAGCCGAGGCCTTCAGGAGAGCGGGTATAGAGAAGGGCCAGCTTAAAGATAATCCGCTCGAGGCCTTAAGGCAGTTCGGAGACCCGATGATGGCGACGGTGGTAGGATTATCTTTAGGCTTCAGGAAGGAGATAGTTCTGGCCGGAGGAACCCAGATGTTGGCGGTTTCTGCCCTGCTAAAGGCCCTCGGAGAGAGCCTCGACCGCTTCATGATAGCCACAACGAAGTGGGTTGTCAACGATAGGAGCGCGACCTTCTTGGACACGGCGAAGGAGATTGGGATAATAACCTATTCCGCCGACCTCGACTTCTCGAAGAGCGAGTTCAAAGGCTTGAGGGACTACGAGAGGGGCTACGTCAAGGAGGGTGTCGGAGCTGGAGGGGCTACTTGGTTGGCTGTGAAGGCCGGCTTCTCGCCGGATGAAGTTAGCGAGAAGGTGGAGGAGCTCTATCAGAGGCTCATGGAGATGAAGTGAGTTTCCTTAGCAGTTCGGCCTTTCTTCTCCCAAAGCTTTTTGTAAATCTTTTGTGCCGATTACCTCATCAAAAAATAGAGAGGGCGGTGAAATTATTGCCCCCTATCCTCTGGAAAAAACAAAAGTTAGCAGGAGGTCAAGGACTATCAGAGATGCTATGAGGATCAATGCCGCAGTCGGTTTTCCGTAGGCGTAAACTACAAGGGTCGCGGCGAGATACCCGGTTAGTCTTTTAAGGAATGAAGTTACTGAGGGACGATAGTTTCTGCGGTATGCACCAATTATGGACCTGGTGTTATTGGCTCGCATTTATGGCCCCCTCCACTTTATGAACTGCCGGATGTTTTCACTCAACTTTCCAATTTGAGTAATTCTGCCTGCTGAGAAGTAGGCTTTGAAGAGACCCTCTTCCATTGGAAAGCCACACCTCCTATTACCGCGGCAGTACCAAGTATAAGCATCCCCTCCCAAAAGGGCGCGCCTTTAAGATAAGTCTTTATTCCAAGGAGGACAAGTATAATTCCCAAGGCTACTCCAACAAGCCCAGTCTTTTCTGGATTCCTCTGAGCTACTATCTCCACTATTAACAGCGGGATAAAATAAGTCGTCAATGCCATACCGATGGCTAATGTCAAGTTAACCTTGTATCCCCAGTAGTAGCCCAAAAATATGAGGATAAAAAGTACCAAGTACTCCCCTCCCTTTCTCATGGCATCTCACCCCAATCTATACACTGCGATTTATGTTCAGTACAGCACCCCCCAATACTCGGATCTCATATTGCAACTTTCTGAGGTATGCATCAATATGGATCTCATAATTATTGGCTCGCATTTTAAGTCCTGGGGAGTAAGCCAATAGCGTCTTCCTCATCCATCGTTGAAGGGTCAGAATGACGCTCACAGCCACCAGAACGGGCACTGCCATCACGAGAGAAACCTTCAGCTTGGTTTCGTATTGCCAGTTGCTTGTCCACACTACCGAAAGAAGGAGAACCAGAAAACCCTTGGCCAAGGGCAGGCATGCTTTATCTTCGGATCTCATGTCAGGCCCCCCTCATCACCCGGTTCCTAAGATGCTCTCCCCAGATAACTTCGGCTGTCATTATCAAAAGAGCCGCTAGCGTGCCAACTTTGGCATATTCCCAAGCAAGAAGACGGAGTCCGGAGAGGAGCAGAGTCACCGCTATGAAGACTATGATGCCCGTTATCTTTGCCCTTACGTGTCCCTTCCGGGGTTTTTCGTAGAGGTATACAAGCCAAAAAAGCAGAATCGAAAAAAGAGCAGATAAAAAGTTTTTGATAAAGATTTTGTCCATCTCATCACTCCTCAGGGTCCTGGAGTCCACCCCTCGCAGTAGGATCCCCACTGCTGACAGGATTCGTACACACAATACGCACACCATGTTAGAATGCATGCGATGTTGTCCCCGCATATCCCACAGCATTCGGCGGCTTTGATGATATCGAACTTACAGCAGTACCAGTGACAGTCACTCAGGAAGCCACAGTCGGAATCACTCTGGCACTCCTGACTACAGGATTCTGAATCAAGTTTCTTCAGTTTTCCATTGAGATATACAGCACGGATGTTGGCAGTATCGCCTTGATACGAATATTCAACACCCCATATCTTTATTCCCCGTACTGGTTTTGAGAACTCGTAGAGTGCTATCACGTGCTTTCTGTCCTTCAACGGGATTCCTATGGCGAGCATGGTTACTTTCTCGCCGTTATAGTCAATCGTGTGCTTGACAACCTTAACGTGAGAGTAGTCAACATCCCAAGGTTTCGCAAGCTTCCAGAAGTCCCTGCTCGTTGCCAGCTTGAAGAACACGTGAACTTTTGACCAGTTTTCCTGACCCTGCTTACAGGCTTCACAACTGCAAACGGGTTCACGCAACCCTTGACTTCTGGATATTTAGGGTAGCTGACCACGTAGGCTCCGTACGCCCCGATGAGGAGCAAGACCACGAGTATGGCCAGCAGTGCACGCCTCCTCATCGACCCCCCCCAACGGGGTTTTCACTTGAATTATAACAGCTTGTGGTATATAAGCATTATTTAAACCAAAGGTTAACAACCAAATGCATGAGAAAGTTAATTCTCAAACAAATGAAGTTCAACCAAAACTAACCTTCCTCTAGCGTATAACCCGGTTATGCCCCCCCGATACTGTCCGTGTAATTCCCCTCTTCCGCAAACAGGAGGAGATCCTTAAGGGCTATCGCTGGCCCTTCTCGTTCTCTCCCACTTCCTCAAGCTCTCCTCCAAGGCCTGTCTTACTGCTCTTCCGATGTTCAAGCCAAGCTCTGTAGCGGTTCCCGCCCACTCCCTATTTCCTTCAAAGGCGAAAATCCCTATCCCGTCACTCGTCGTTCCCGTTGCATTGTAGCCGAGTTTTAGAAGGGTGTATGTTTTCGCCTCGGTCGCGGTCATTATCGCGTTGGCCATCGCGCCGACCGTTAAGCCATCCTCGATTACGAGGGCGATGTTTATCGTGCCCGGCTTCCATGGTGGAGGAACCTCACCGGCTATCGCCGGGTTGGTTATTCCAGCTGTCACGTAGGCCGTAACCTTTCCGCTTCTGGCAATTGAGAGAACCTTCTCTATGTCCGCGGCGGTCATGAAGCCGACGAAATCCTTCAAGCCGTGCTCCCGTTCGAAGGCCAGGCAGTCAGCTTTGTAGTTGCCGGAGTAGTTCTTGGGAACCATCATGAAGAAGAAGCCTTTGGCCCTGCTTAGACCTCCTCTGTGGGGCGCGTTGCTGAGAACGAGCATAGGCCGTGGGAAGGGCTTTATGAAGTGTCTGAACCTCATGCACTTCCCTTGGTTACGGGGAATATAACCCTTCCCGTTAAACGCTTCCGTTTGCTGAAACATTATTAAGTCCAATTTCAAGTTTACTTGGGTGATAGCATGGGAGTTGAGGAGCACAAGAGGAAGGCACCCAGAACCTTCAGGTTTGCCGTTATAACGGTCAGCGACACGGCCAGCAGAGGGGAGAAGGAAGATAAGAGCGGAAAGTTCCTTCTGGAGGAGCTTGAAAAGGCCGGGCACGAGAGGGTTCTCTACAGGGTCGTCCCCGACGAGAAGATGGAGATAATAGGGGCAGTCGTGGAGGCCTTTAGGGCGGGCTCCGAAGTTGTCGTAACCTCCGGCGGGACGGGTATAGCGAGCAGGGACGTGACGATTGAGAGCCTCAGGCCACTTTTTGACAAGGAGCTCACTGGATTTGGCGAGGTCTTCAGGTTCATGAGCTACGAGGAAATCGGAACATCTGCGATCATGACGAGAGCAACCGCGGGGATAATCAGGAGCTCCGGCAGAGCGATGGCGGTCTTCTGCCTCCCCGGGAGCCTCGGAGCAGCGAAGACCGGGATAAAAATCATTCTGAACGAGGCGGGTCACGTGCTTAAGCACGGGAGGGAGTGAAATGAGGGAGTTCAAGCGCCTCACCCCCTACAGGGAAGCGCTGAAGCTTCTGCTTAACGACATCGAGGAGATAAACGAAGTGGAGGAAGTGCCCCTTGATGATGCCATCGAGAGGGTTCTTGCTGAGGATATCGTCTCACCTATAAACGTCCCGCCCTTTGACAGGGCGGCCGTTGACGGCTATGCCGTTAGGGCAGAGGATACATTCATGGCGAGGGAGTACAGCCCCGTCGAGCTGAAGGTCATTGACGAGATTATAGCAGGGGATGAGAGTAGAGTTAAGGTTGAGCCCGGTACTGCCGTAAAGCTGACCACGGGGGCTAAAATACCAGAGGGTGCAAACGCCGTCCTCATGCAGGAGATGGCGGAGCGAGAGGGGGACGTTATCAGGGTTCTTCGCCCTGTGGCACCGGGCCAGAACGTGGCATTTGCCGGGGAGGACGTCAGGGAAGGTGAGGTAATCCTCAGGAAGGGGCAGGTTTTAAGGCCACAGGACGTTGCATTACTCAAGGCAACCTGCTTCAGGAGTGTGAGGGTAAAGAGGAAACCCCGCGTTGGGATAATCGTTACTGGAAGCGAGCTCATAGAGGAGTTCGACGAGGAGAAACTGAAGGCTGGTAAAATCCTTGAGAGCAACTCGGTGATGCTCAAGGGGCTTGTGAGGCAGTACTTCGGCGAGCCGGTGTTTTACGGTGTTTTGCCGGACGATGAAGGCCTCGTGGGTGAAACTATCTTACGTGCGAAGGAGGAGAACGACCTCGTCCTCGTTACGGGCGGTTCCGCCTTCGGCGATACGGACTTCGCCCACAGGTTCGTTAACCTGCTCTTCCACGGGACAACGATAAAGCCCGGCCGGCCGATAGGATACGGCGAGAGGGTATTCGTTATGAGTGGTTATCCAGTGGCGGTCTTTGCGCAGTTCCACCTCTACGTCAAGCACGCTTTAGCCAAGCTTGTGGGGGCCAGAAACTATGAGGTTCGCGTTAGGGCGAGGCTCAAGGAGAGGGTTCCGAGCCAGCTCGGGAGGGCTGAGTTCGTCAAGGTCTGGTATGAGAACGGTGAGGCAAGGCCAATCAAAAAGAAGGGAAGCGGGATAATAAGCTCCCTCGTCGAGAGCAACGGCTTTATCCTCATCCCAGAGGACAGCGAGGGCTACCTTGAGGGAGAAGAGGTCGAGGTGGTACTCTATTAGTACTCCTCCAACAACTCCTTTAGGTCAGGAACCTTGATGAGTTCCCTGACCTCCTCGGGAAGGAGCTTAATAATCTCCTTTTCCTTTTCGGCTATATCCTGTAGGGTTTCCTCAGCCTCTTTCTTCCGTTTGTCCATTATCTCGCGAAGGGGGTTCTCTTTGAGCCAGGGGATTACCCTGCCGGCATCTCCGCACGGTATATCAACATAGTCCGCTCCTATCATGGCGTTATAATCTATGCCCTCATCCTTAATAACTTTTGCTCTTCAGTTTTTGCACACCTTATGGAGAGGTAATTAAATTTTGGAAACTTTCCAAGAGTTGCTGGAGAACTCTCAAGGTGTGGCCCGCCCGTAACCCCCGCCCCCATCGGTGCCCTTCGGCGAACTCGGGCGGGTTAACCCAGGCGGGCCAGAAGTGTGCCCGGTCTGGGTTTCCCGCGGTCATCGCGCTCCGTAACGCGGAAGGCCCTCCCGCGGGGACCTCGCTGAGACCGGGCTGTAGCCCCCGCATCGCCCCCCGGTTCATTCTCCCCGGGGTCCTCGCGCGGGGGCATTGCTTGGTTCAGAAAAGGTGTATAAAAACCTTGTCAAGTTCGGATTAGCCAAGAAGCTTCCTAAGCTGAAGGTACTTGTGTTCGCTGAGACTCCCCTTTTCGAGAACTATGATAAGAGTGCCTTTGTTAACCAGAATTATGTCCCTGAGTTTTGAGAGGAACTTCATCAGGCTCTCCCAGGAGTTGTAAACCATTAGGTATTCGAAGCAGTCTATCAGGATTATGCCCTTCTTTCCAGCCTTTGATAGGGCCTCAAGGTACTGGTAGCTCAGCTCGGTCATCTTGGCGAGGTTCGTGGGAGTTATCGTTCCCTTGAATTTACCCTCGAAGGGGATTGTCGTGACGAAGTAGGTCTCCCATTTCTCCGGGACGTCTGAGATATCCCTCAAAAATGCCAGAACAGGGACGTCTCTTAAGTGCTCCCTAATCTGGGGGTAGTCCCTTGTATCGACTATCATCACACCGGGTTTGAGGTCGAGTTCGACTTCACCGTTGGGGCCGACTACTTGGAACGCCTTGGAGGACGTTAACTTTATCATAGCCCAAACCATGAGAATTATCAGCACTGTTGACAGCGTAAAACCAGCAACCTTGTAGAGCTCTGTTTTACCGAATATAGCCGCGGGAATCAGGTGCAGACCAAAGAGTATAACCCCTATGGAGAGGTACTTAACGGCACTCTTATATATTTCCTTGACCTCCCACAGCAACATCCCACCGCTAACGACGAAGACCCCGCTTATTCCCAGGGACGAAGCTATCTTGGCGGTCCAGACGGGGTCCCCGGTGTAGTAGTAAACCGAGAGCATGTATAGCATGAATGCGGGGGGCATCGTTGCGAAGAGGGATAGGGTTCTGTGGCTGACGCTCAGGGATTCTTCCTCAAGGAACTTCACTGAACCATAGAGAAGGAGACCCCCAAAGGTTGGAAGCGACAGGAGACCGATGGCCTCGATAAGGGGCTCGTTGGGTTTCATAGACGCAACGACAAAGATCAAGTCAAAGACCCATGCCAGCGAGAAAGCGAGTGCCGACGTTCTTCTGTTCTGGAGGTACACCCTAAACACGAGAATCGCGGCCGTTATATCGGCCAGAACAACGGCGATAAATTCAGTAACCAGCAGGTATTGTACCCAGCTCATGTTCCCACCCTACCTGAGGGGGTTCCCAAAGCCCTCCCACTTAAAGGGCCCTGAAGGGGGAACGCGCTCTGCCGTCTCGTTCTCAAGTTTGACCACAAGAACCTCGGGCCTGGCGATTATGAATGCGTTCTTACCCCTCTCCCCCCTCTTCACAATCCGAACTTCGTCCTCCACCTTGACCGGAAATATTAGGGTGGTTGGATAATTCGGGTAGTAGTGGAACTCTCCCCTCCGGTGAAGACCAACGATATCACCGAAGAGGTAATAGCCGTAGAGCGGGACTATCCGGGTTTCCCTGAAGGTCTCCTCAAGATAGGTTAGAAAATCCTGGTTTACACCAACGCCACTCACTATTGCGGTCTCTATCCCGTCGCTGTAGTCCTCAAAGAGGGTCATCAGCTGGGGAGCTGTCCTCACGGTGTTTATCCTATCCCTCTCCATAACCCTGTGAGTGTACCTCACAAGAGGATCAAGCAGTCTCAGAACCGCCTCCAAACCCTGTTCCCTCAGAACCCTCTTCAGACCTTCGGTTTCCATTCCGATGAAGTAAAGAACACCTCCGTAACTCCACACTAGCTCACTTATCTCGTCCTGGTACCAGCCGTATGGACCGTGGGCTATGGCGCGCATCTGATGGTCACTGTAAGTTGAATCGAGATGGTAAAGCTCGTCAATTGCCCTCCTTAAATACGGGAGGAGAACCCTTAGATAGTTGGCATCCCAGTGGCCGATTGCCCTCTCCCTCGTCGTTCCCGAAGACTGGTAAAACCTTATCCTTCCCGGGTAGTTGTCGGGAACGAAGTCGAGCCAGTTGGCCCGCAGGTAGTCCTCATCAACGGCAAGTCCAGAGTTAAATATGTTTTCAAAGATTCTCCTGATGTTCCCTTGGAAGATTTCATCCAGATCGGGCTTAAGGCGTCTCGCCACGCTTCTCCAGTAGGGAGTTCTCTCGAAATGAAACTCAAAAATCCTCCTCAGATAGTCCTTTGTGAATTCCTCAGAAACACTCAGTGGATTGTCTTCGATTACAGCAGTAAGGGAATCGTACATCATGATAGGTTATTATGGCGAACTACTATAAAAGGTTTATCCGGGAACTTCAGTGTTCGGTGTGCATGGAATTCCGTTAAATATTAATAGAATGAGGTTTGAAACATTAACAGGTGGCCTTCTATGGGATTGGTAATGGGAAGGATTGACCGGGAAAGCGTGGGGGACTTCAGGTACACCCTGAAGAAAGCCCTAGAGACCACTCCTTTCTGGAGGGAAAAGTTTGATGGAATTGACATTGAGAGCCTTAAACCTGAGGATCTGGAGAAGCTTACCGATAACGTTGTCATAAAGCCCCACGACCTCTACAACACCGAGTCCGTGTGGCCGGACTACATCAGAGAGAGGAAGGTCTTTCATGCGATTATGAGAACCAGCGGAACCACAGGGAAACCAAAGAGAATACCCTACACGAGGGACGATAAGGCCAGAACCGCCAGACAGGTAGAGGAGTGGATAAGAGAGTACATGGACAAAGGCGACAGGATAGCGTCGTTCTTTCCCCAGCTCCCATCGTCGTCGGGTGTCTTTGCCCTTGGGAGCTTCGAGTTCCTCAACGTCAAGAGCGCCTATTACCAGATCCCTGTAAGATATCTCCTGGACAAAAAGCTCCTTCTCAGGGAGCTTGAGGACATCCGTCCAACTGCCCTCTTCTGCCTCACGGCCACCGCTTACAATCTCGGCCTGACCCTTCCTGAGTCAATAAGGAACGACATTCAGACCCTGGTGGTTGGCGGTGAAACTCTCACACCAGAGCTCGCCAAGGCGACCCTTGAGCTCTTCCCGAATGCAGTCATCATTGATAACTTCGGTTCAACAGAGGATGATATAACTGGCTATCGTGTAATAGAGCGCAGAAAAACGTTCCCGTTCCAGTTTAAGGAATCGATACTGGTTCTCAAGGACACCGGCGACAGCTACGAGAACTACAAGAGGATTTACATAACCAAGGTTATGCGCGAGGGTGAGCTGACGGGGTTGCCCCTCTTCAACTACGACATTGGAGACCTCGCGAGGGTTGAGAACGGTGAGGTGAGGAACATAATCCGCCTCAAGGACGTCATAAGCCTCGCGGGAGCAAAGCTTCACATAGATCAGGTCATGGAAATAGTATATAACCACCCCGATTTAGTGGACTTCGTGATAATCTACTACCCGCTTTCCCCACAGAACCCCAAGCCGAGGGCAATCATAAGGGTGGCCTATACAGGGAAGAAACCGGCCGGAATCGAGGACGAAGTCCGGGAGATGATATACGAGGCCAACAATCCAGTTCGCTATGAGGTCGAGGAGACGGGTCAGGCGGAGTTAATAATTGAAGCGGTCCCCGCGGAAAAGCTCAGGGAAGGACTTCCTGTGAAGTTCGGCAAGACACAGAGAATATACATAGCCGGCAAAGGTTCATGAATTCTTGTCATATCGCCGAAAACTTATTTAAAACTCTTCTCACATTTTCAGCGGGTGATGGTTGTGAGAGGTAAGATAATCCACGACGCAATTCATGGCAGTATGCGGGTCTCGGGTATGGTTTTCGACATCCTTAAGACGCCGGAGTTTCAGAGGCTGAGGCACATCAGACAACTCGGCTTAGCTTACATTGTCTACCCCGGGGCCAACCACAGCAGGTTTGAGCACTCCCTTGGAGCATGGAACCTGGCGAGAAGACTCTCAGGGGAAGTTGGTCTGAGCGAGGAGGAGGGGATGCTCCTTCAGGCTGGTGCCCTGCTTCACGATATAGGACACGGCCCCTTCAGTCACACCTTCGAGAGCATCTACAAGCACTACGTCAAAGAGCGCGACCATATGCGCCTCGGTCAGGACATAATAACCGGGAGGATAAACATAACAGAGGAAGAAGATGGGGGAAGAATAGGGGAGATACTTTCAAGCTACGGCCTTGACCCGAAGGAGGTCGCGGAGCTTATACTCGGCAGGGCGAAGAGGCCTTACCTCGGCCAGATGCTCCACGGGGGCGTTGACGTTGACCAGCTCGATTATCTCGTTAGGGATGCTCACTACACGGGCGTCGCCCACGGCATAATAGACCTTGAAAGGCTCCTTAAGGTGCTGAGGATACACGGCGACGAGCTCGTCGTTGACGAGAAGGGGATAGAGGCGGTTGAAGGTATGATGGTGGCGCGCTCGCTGATGTATTCGAGGGTTTACTTCCATCACACGGTTAAGATAGCTGAGGGGATGCTCACCCGGGCCCTTGAGTTTGCCCTTGAGGAGGGCCATCTCTGGGATTTCTGGAAGATGACGGACTGCAGGGTTCTCGTTGAACTTGAGGACCTGGAGGGTCTCCCTGCGGAGCTCGTGAGGAGGGTAAAGTACAGGAAGCTCTACAAGGCTGCGGTAATGGTCAGCGCCGAGGAGCTGAGCGCGGAGGAGAAGCGCGAGTTGCTGACGGCGTACAAAAACGTTAGGAGAAGGCAGGAGCTTGAGAGGAGCCTCTCAGAGGCCGTTGGAGCTGGCGAAGGCGAGGTAATCCTTGAGTTCAGCATAGCGGACTTAATGCTTAGTGAGCCCAGGCTTAAAGAGACCGGTGTGAAGGTTCTCCTCGAAAACGGTGAAGTTCAGCCCCTATCAAGGGTTACCCCTCTGGCCAACGCGCTCAAGAGGAGGCAGACCCCCCGCTGGGCGGTGTTGATAGCCTCACCCGAAGAACACGCAAAGAAGCTGGAGGAAGTCTGGAGGCGCGTTCTCTTCAGCTGAAGAGCCGTGCCTTTATCTCCTTCTTGAGCTCCTCTATCAGGTTTATCAGCTCGTCCGCATCCCTGACCTCGCGGAGGCTCTCCTTCGGGATGAGCGGGACACTGTCAACCACCTCGGTCTTAGTCTTCTCAAGGATGAAGACGCCCTCGGAGTTTATTATCCTCCCCACCTCTGCTACCATCTCTGCCCTTCTGACCGTTGAGGAGGTCTTCTTCTCGTCTATGCCGGTAAGTATTCTGAACTCGTCGCCCCTTGAGACCGCGTTGAAGGGGGCCTTCTTCACCTTCACGAGCCCGAGCCCCAGTGCCCTGAGACGCTCGAATATCTCCCTCTCCAGCGGGGTCTCGGGCTTCAGGTCAAGCTTTGCCTCGACCTTCGCGTTGAGAACGTCTATCGGCTCCACCAGGGGTTCGTCAAAGATGTCCTCAAGGAGGAGGGCCACGTCAAGCGAGACCGCCTGCTCGCCCTTTTCATAGTTGAGGAGTGTCTTCCTTGAGACGCCCAGAAGGCGGGAGAGCTCGCCCACAGAATAGCCGTGCCTCTCCCTCAGCTCCCTCAAGAGCTTCCCGTTTATCCTGACGTAGAGGCCACCGCGCTCCGCGAAGACTGCCGGTAGCTCGTTTTCGACGAGAACATCGTAGAGGGTCTCGGGTCGGAGGGCATAGATGCCAAAGCGCTCGTAAACTACCCCCTCCTCAAGCTCAGCGTTCTTGCTCTTCAGCCCGACGATTATGGGGGAGGCGTTGAAGAACCTGGCGAGCCTCTTCAAATCTTCGGCCTGCTCCTCGGTGACCGTGTCTATGTTGGTGACCACCTTCACGAAGAGGAGCGTGAGCGTCCTGCTCGCCACGAGGTCAAAGCAGGACCCGCGAAAGTCCAGTCTAGCCGTTTTGTATCCAGCGCCTCTGAGTACCGTCTCCACAGCCTTGATAAGCCTTTCCCTGTCCATCGAATTTAAATAGGAGTACGATGTTATAAAGTTAAGGTGTTCCCGATGAGACCCCTCGTTCTTAGGGGCGAGCTGGTGTCCCTTTCGGTCCCCGTCAAGGAGGATATAAAGCGGGCGTGGCTCTGGTACAACGACCGTCAGGTGAGGCTCTTCCTGACAAACCCTGACGGAATCTTATTCTTTGAGGACGAACTCGAATGGTACGAGCAATTGAGGCGTGAAAAAGAACGCAACAGGGTTTTTGCAATCGTTGAAAACGCAACATCATCGCTCGTCGGCTTTCTCGGCCTTCACAAAATAAACCACCGCGATGGAAACGCGGAGCTTGGCTATACCATAGCCAGGGAGCACTGGGGGAGGGGATATGCCACAGAGGCGGTAAAGCTCGCTTTAATTTACGCCTTCGAGTGGCTCAACCTCAGAAAGGTCTACGCAAGAGTTTACGAACCCAACGTTGCCTCAATCAGAGTCCTTGAAAAGAACGGCTTCGAGCTCGCCGGCAGGCTGAGAAAACACCACTACGTTCCGGGACACGGCTTCGTTGACGAGCTGATATACGAAAAGTTTAGAGAATAGAAAAGAAGCTCACTCAAGCTTCTTGTAGCAGAACCACCAGTCGTAGCATTCGATCTCGCCCTTAGCCTTGGCCTCCTCGCGCTGCTTGACCTCTTCGATGGTGCTGGCCGGCGGGACGATGACCTTGTCGCCGATGAGCTCGTTGTTGGGCCACTTGTGTGGCAGGGCGACGCCCTTCTCGGTGCTTATCTTGAGGGCCTTGACAAGCCTGAGGATCTCGTCCCAGTCCCTGCCGACCTCGGCCGGGTAGTAGACGATGGCCCTTATGATGCCCTTGTCGTCGACGATGAAGACCGCCCTCGCGGTTATCGTTGCTCCGCTGGGTATCATGCCAAGCTTGTCGGCGAGGTCACCGCGGTCGTCGGCTATAACCGGGAAGGTTATCTCCTCGCCGAGGTTCTCCTTTATCCACTCCATCCACTTAATGTGGCTGAAGACCTGGTCAACGCTCAGTCCGATGGGCTCGACGCCGAGCTCCCTGAACTGATCAACCCTCTTCTGGAGGGCGTAGAACTCGGTCGTACAGACCGGGGTGAAGTCTGCGGGGTGGCTGAACAGCATGAACCACTTGCCCTTCTCGGCGAAGTAGTCCGGGAGCTTTATCACTCCGTGGGTGGTCTTGACCTCAACTTCCGGGAACTTTTCTCCTATGACGACCATCTTTCATCACCTCTCATTTTTTTGTGTCGTCTTCACTATAAACCTGATGGGTTCGAATATATAAGGTTTTCGGTTCGTTTTCCTTCATTTTTCTGTCGGCTGTGCAATACCTTTCAAAGTTCTTTGAAGTTTGGACAAAGATCATCCGGTAATAACCGTCGCTATGGAAATCAAACCGGAAGGAATTTGAAAAAATAGAAGCTTTTTCCAACTCTATTTGCCGTTAGGTTTCATAACTTCGACCCACGTTGAATGGTACGCTGAGCCGTTTCCATATCCTTGAACAGTTTCATCCGTTGTCAGAAAGTTGGCGTTCCATCCGAGTAGCCTAACCCAGAAGGCCTTGTAGAGCAGGACAACACCGGCGGGAACGTCTTCGTTCAGCTTTGCCCTCGTCCGAACTCTTCCGAAGTCGTTAAGGACCTCTACCACCTCGCCGTCTTGGATGCCCCTTTCTCTCGCATCGACCGGGTTGATGTAGAGGTTAGGGTCTATCATTCCATGGGTGTTGTGGTACTGGCTCGTTATCGTCATCCTGTGGGTTGGGGTGAGCAGCCTCAGGGGATATCTCCCCTCGAACTTTCGGTACTCTGGAAAAGGACTCAGACCGCGCTTAACAGCTCTTCGGGAGTAGAACTCTATCTTCCCGCTCGGCGTTTCCCACTTCCTCGGCCTTTCCGGAACTTTGACGAAGCCCCTCTTTCTAAGCTCTTCCCAGCTCAGCCCGTTAATTTCCAGGACTTTTCTTATCACTTCCTCATCGCTCTCGTAGAGGTGGGGGTTCTCTATCCCGAGGGCCTTTGCCAAAAGCCTTGTAACCTCACTGTTGCTCTTTCCGTATAACTTTGCAACTGGCTCGTTAAGGGCCACGTAGCGGTGGTAGTAGCTGTCGGCTATGTCAAGCCTCTCGAAGAAAGTGTTTGCCGGCAGGACGACGTCCGAGTAGAGCGCCGTATCGGTCAAAAAGAGGTCGTGCGTAACCACGAAGACTTCACTCTCTTTCAGGGCTTTTCTCAGCCGGTTCTGGTTCGGCAGGCTCGCGAGAGGATTGGAGTTGTAGACGTAGAGGAACCTTATTTCCCCGCGCTCGATGTACTCGGCAAGCTTCATCTGGGGAATCCGCTTAGTGGGCTTCCTCCTCAGGAAGGCTCCTTCCGCGTAGCTTTTATCTATCGTCTTCATGTCGTAGATGAAGCCGAAGCTGTGACCCACTAGAGCCGGGAGGATGGCTATAGCTCTGACCGCTTCACCCCCGGCCAAAGAACGCTGGAAGCCGTAGCCGATGTGGATTATCCCTTTCTTTTCGACGTAGCCTCTGGCGAACTCCTCGATTTCATTAACGCTCAGACCCGTCTCCCGGCTCACATAATCAAGCGATAACCTTTTTACATAATTCTTGAATTCCTCAAAACCATAAACGTTTTCGCGAACGAAAGCCTTATCATAGAGCCCCTCCTCGATGAGAACCTTCGCAGCACCAAGGGCAAGTAGAACGTCCGTGTCGGGCCTTATCTGGAAGAACCTGTCGCTCCTCTTGGCGGTCTCCGTTCTAACCACATCCACCGTCCATATCTCAAGGTTGTTCTTCTTGGCCAGCATGAAGCCGTGGAGGTTCGTCCAGAATGGGTTTATACCCCAGTAGACGATTAGCCTCTGCTCTCCCAGCTTTTCCGGGTCGAGGCCTACGGCTGTGCCGTAAACGTCCTTCAAAGCCTCCTGCCCGGCCCTGTCGCAGATGCCGTAGTCGAGGATAGCAGTGTTGAGGTAGTGAAAGAGCCTGAGCGGGAAGGCGTAGTTGACAACCCCCCTGTCGCCGGCGTATTGATAGACGAGGATGCTCTCGCTCCCGTAGTGCTCGATCGTCTCCCTCAGCTTATTCGCGACGAGCTTTATCGCCTCTTCCCAGCTCGCCTTTCTGAAGTCCCCCTCACCTCTCTCGCCCGTTCTGATGAGCGGGGTTCTCAATCTGTCCCGTGAGTGGAACCACCTTGGCAAAAGCGCCCCCTTCGGACAGAGGAAGCCAGCGGTTACGGGGTGCTCCGGGTTTCCCCTGACTGCAAGCCTTCCATCCTTAAACTCGCTTATCATGGAGCATGTGTCATAGCAGTCGCGCATGCAGACCGAGAACGGCATCTCCATCACTGGGGAAGCCTTATTTTAACGGCGACGCCCCGCCTAACGAGGACCGAGCCTATTTCCTCCGGGAGGGTCACGAGGTCACCTGCCATAAAGGGACCGTATTCCTTGAGGTCGGGCCCCATAACTGCTGGAAGGCTCTTGCCTACTATGTAAGCGTACCTCGGCCCCCTGAGGGGGCTCTCGGCGGGAGTGGGTTCGCTCTCCTCCTCGGCTTTCTCTTCAACTCCCTCCCCCGGGAGCTCCTCGCCCCTAACAAAAGCCCTGAGAACCCTGTAGAGCTTCCTTTCCTCGGCAGTCATATCCTCAAGCTTCCCATCAACGGCAAGGTCAACTATCTTGTGGAGCCTGAGCCTGAGGATTTCCCTCATCAGCTCCTCCGCTATCTTGAGCTGTGCGAGGTAGAGGCGCTCCTCTACGTCTTCACCCCTCTCGCGGGAGCTCTCGGCACTCAGCTTGAGGGCCTTTATCAGGCTGTCGTATTCCCGGTAGAAGTCCTCATCGAGCCTTACCAGCTCAAGTTTTGAAAGCTCCTCCTCAAGGAGCTCCCTGAGCTTCACGATGTCCATTCCCACCACCAAGGAAAGAAAAAGGGAATCACTCCTCGACGCGAGGAGCGAGAAGGAACGTCAGTCTGCCCTCGTCCCTTATGTAGTACTCCATCTGGAGGGGCATCTCGTTGCCGAAGCGGAGCGTTACCTCGTCGGCCTTTCCGATGCCCTTTATCATGTCGCTGAGGTAGCTTATTCCGTAGGCGCTCTTTGTCTCTTCCTCCACCTCAAGGTCGAGCAAACCTTCATCCTCAAGGGTTAGCCTTATCTCGACCTCGTTGGTCTCCCCTTCAGCCCTCATCGTGAACTCGTTCTCCTTGGCTATGAACTTTATGGCGTCGCTAACCAGCGAAGCGTCCTTAACGGCCTCCTTGAGAACCTCTCCGAGGAGAACGACCTTGGCGGTGAAGGGCAACTCGGGGAGCTCAAGTTCAAGCTCCTCAACGTCTATGAGGGGCAACCTGAAGGTTCTCTTCGCGGTTCCCTCAAAGGTTACCTCAAGGAAGTTCTCATCGCCCTTCCTGAGTATGAGGGTGTCCTTGGCCTTTCCGCGTTTGAGAACTTTCTTGAACTGGTCCATGTTTATGCCTATCGTCTCCGGCTCCTCGACCTCGTACTTGGAGAAGATGCTCTCCGGGAGGTTCAGGTCGATGAGTACAACCCTGCTCGGGTCCATGGCGCGCATGCTGATGCCTTCCTCCGTAAACTTGAACGCTGCCTCGTCTATCAGGTTGCTCGCCGTCGCTATCAGGTCAGCGAACTCCTTGGCCCCGTCAAAAACGACTTCAAACGGCATCTCCATCACCCTCCAGCAGTTTAAGCATGAGCCTAACCCTCTCTTTTCCTCGGAATAAATAAGCTTTTCCGTTGTCGGTGTCCGGTATTCTGCGGTAGGCTTCCTCAAGCTCCTTCAGGGCTTTTCTGGCCAGCCTGAGGAGCACTTCCCGCTCAAGCTCCCTCACTCGTAGGACCTCCAGACGTAGCCGCACTTGGTGCACTTGTAGAATATCGTGCTCGGCTCGTCACCGGCCCTCGTCTGGAGCTCCCACCAGTAGGCGGTGTCGTTACCGCACTTCGGACAGGTGACGTGGGCTATAGGAAGTGTCTTGAGATCCTGCTCGATGACCACTATCTCCTCGTCCGGCCTGTGCTCGACCTTCTGCTTTATCACGGTCTTCTCCCTGTCCTTCTCCTCGTCGAAGGGCTCCTCGTAACCGCAGACCCTGCAAACCCACACCTTCCTCTTCCTGTCGGGGAGCATGATGTTACCGCACTTTGGACAGAACTTCATTTTTCTCACCCCCTTTAGCCGAGGGCCGGGTATGTTGGAAGGGGATAAAAAGTTTTGCTCTCCCCCCAAGACCCGCTTCAAAAAGAGAGTTGGCAGTTGAAGAACTTCTGCCGGCTTTAACCCCTCACTTCAAACTCGGCCTGAAGTTTAAGCCCCGCTGGAGAGCCGGTTTTGTCCTTGAATGAGACCGACTTCTCTATCATGTAGTGGCCGGGGGATAGCCCAAGGTCGCTAAGCTTGACCTTCTGCTCCCAGCTCTTCCCGGGTTCTATGGTGACTGCCACCTGAATGAACATCAGCTTTACGGGGACTTCTTTCCACTCCCCGTTCTCCAGTTTGTAGAGCCTGAAGTTGTAGCTCGTCGTTATTGTAACGTTGCCCCTGTTGACGATGGTTATAGTCATCGTGTCCTCTGAAGTGTAAACGGCCTTGTCGAGCTTGAGGAAGACCGCTCTGTTCTGCTCCCCCTGAGAGGCTTTCCCCTCCTTTCCGGAGAGCAGGTAGTAGGCGGAGATGCCAACAACCAGAATCAGCAGCAGCGCGAGCACCCGCCTCATAGCATGCACCCGTCAAAAGTTCATAAAAACCCTTTTAACGGTTCCCAACGCTTCGAACCGGGTTGGAGTGAAAGAAGGAAAGGGGTCACTCCCTCAGCCTGAGGGGCAGACCGTGGTCGAAGGAGTAGTAGACCTTCTGGAACTCGGCGCGGAAGCCGTAAACATCTCTCCTAACCTTCTTCGGGTCTTCCTTGTCGAGGAGCACGCGCCTCATGAAGCGGGCTATCTCCTTCATCTCGTCCTCCATCATTCCGACCCTCGTCATCTCCTGGACACCTATTCTGAGACCGCTTGGCTCGTTGACCTTTTCGAGCGGGTCCCACGGCAGGAGGTTCTTGTTGAGAATTATGCCGGCCTCTTCCAAGAGCGGTGCAGCCCAGCCACCAGCGGAGGGGTGGAGGTCTGAGACGTCGACGATAACCTGGTGGCTCTCGGTGTAGCCCTTGTCCTCGCCGATTACCTTGAAGCCCTCCTCGGCTAAAGCTTCAGCGAGGGCCTTCGCGTTCTTGACTATCTGCCTCGCGTAGGCCTCACCGTATTCGAGCATCTCGGCAGCGGTAATCACCTTTCCGGCCATGTGGTGGAGGTGATGGTTGCTCAAAACGCCGGGGAAGATGGCCCACTGGAGCCTGGCTATCTCCTCGGTTTCGCCAAACTTCTTGTAGAGTATGACGCCGCCCTGCGGTCCCGGGAAGGTCTTGTGGGTCGAGGCGGTGATTATGTCGGCCCCCTCGCGGAGCGGGTCCTGGAACTGACCTCCAGCGATAAGGCCAAGGACGTGGGCGGCATCGTACATGACGTAAGCCCCGACCTCCTTTGCAACAGGCGCGAGCTCCTTGACCGGGTGCGGGAACGGGAAGAGAGAACCGCCGAAGACGACTATCTTGGGCTCGAGCTCCCTTATCATCTTCTCGGCCTTGTCAACGTCGATGTTAAACTCATCGTTGTCGAAGGGCCATGTGTGGACTTCGAGACCGCGCATACCAGCGGCACCAAAGGGCATGTGGCTTATATGTCCCCCGTGGCTGGTGTGGAGAACTATTGCCCTGTCTCCGGGCTGTGTTAAGCCGAAGAAAACCGCCTGGTTGGCGTTGGTTCCTGAGATGGGCCTTAAATCGGCGAAGTCGCTCTTGAAGAGCTTTGTGAAGAGTTCAACGCCAATAAGCTCGACCTCGTCAACGTACTTGCACCCCTGATAATAGCGTTGCCTTGGCCAGCCTTCGGCATATTTGTGCATGAAACCACTTGCAACTGCCCTTGTAACGCTCGGAGAAGTCACGTTTTCGCTCGCTATGAGGTTTATCGTGTGGGCCCTCCAGTGCTCGTGGTCCTCAATAAACTCCAGAACCCTGTCCCGGTATTCGCGGTAGCTTTCGGCCATTGGGAACACCTCGATGGTGGTTTGGGGGCGGGAGATATAAACCTTACCTAAGGTGTGCACGTGCACGGAAGTGTTCACCGAAGGGGCTCTTTGCCCTCAGCTTCCCGGCCGTCCAGATGAGGAAGGGCAGAACTATGAAGGCAAGCAGGTCTCCGGTGTCGCCGGCAAAGGCCAGCACATCAGCGAAGTTCCTCACCCCAGCCATGTAAACTAGGACGGGCGGGACAACGGTCAAAGCCCATGCGTGGAGCCTCTTGAGCCTCAGGAACTCCTCACTGTTGCTCTGCTGGGCAAGCCCTATGCCGATGTAGCTCGTGGTTATCGCGAGGAGTGGTATGAGGTTCCCGATAAGCCAGCCAGGCTTTCCGTAGAGTTCCTGAAGGGCCAGCGTGGCAACCTCGGGCGTGTTCCTGCCGAAGACGAGGAGGAACGATGCGGTGAAGATCGCGTATACCGCAGTCGGTATGAGGAAAGCCAGAACGACGACCCTCTTCGTCTTTTCATAGCTCCCGAGCCCTTTGTAAACATCGGGGATAACCGTGTGACAGCCGAGGGCGAAGATAGCAACGCCGGTTATGCTGAGTATCCCCGAGAGGTCGGCGTAGAGGCCGTTCTCCAGCTTCGCGTGGGGTATGAGCATAAGGGTAACCCCGATGAAGAGGACGAGCATCACGTAGCTCATTATTAGCTCCGTCTTCCCGCTGGCTTCGAGGCCGTGGTAGATTACCGCCGATGCCAGAAGCCAGAAGAGTAGCCCGCCGAGGGTTTCGCTAACCCCGAGAAGGCTCGCCAGAACCTGCCCCATGCCGGCCACGTAAGCCAGCAGGGCCCCAAAGCTCATCAGCGTTATGCTGAGGTACATCAGCCAGCCACCGGGCTTTCCAAGGGTCTTTCCGGCAATCGTGCTCATCTGGGCCCCTCCCATCCCCGCAGAGAACCTGAGGACTATCAGGGCCGTGGCGAGCAGGAGGAGCATTACGCCCGTCAGAACTCCAAGCGCTGGAATGAGGCCGACCTTACTGGCCGCGTACGGCAGTCCGAGGACTCCCGCTCCTATCTGCGTCCCCACGAGGATTGCAAGGGCCTCACCCTCGCTGATTCTCCTTCCCTCAACCCTTATCGTGCTGACCCTCAGTCCCCTCGCGCACTTCCTCCTCCTTATGTTCTGGATTACAGTGAGCTTTTTCCTCCTCTGGGAGGCTATCCGGGCCGAATAGTACCTCCCATGAGAAGTGGCGACCTTTTTTCTCTCAACACCCTCCGAGACCGGCATTTCTCTCACCGGTTTAACGTACAGATGAGCACAATTTAAACCCTCGCACGGGAATTTGAAAGGGTTTTCAAAAAATATTCGAGTTCAGGCTTGGACTCCAAAAACCGGCGGGCAGTATTTTTAAGCCCCGCCGAGTATGTGATAACATGCTCGAGAGGGCCGCAAGGTTGCTCGCCTCCTCCCGCTCCGCAATAGCCTTTACCGGGGCAGGAATAAGCGCCGAGAGCGGAGTTCCAACCTTCAGGGACAGGGACGGGCTCTGGAAGAACTACAAAGCCGAGGAGCTGGCGACTTCCGAGGCCTTCAGGAAAAATCCAAAGCTAGTGTGGGACTTCTACCGCTGGAGGATGAGGCTCATATTGAAAGCCCGGCCGAACCCCGCACACTACGCCCTTGCTGAGCTTGAAAGGCTCGGACTCCTCAAGGCCGTGATAACGCAGAACGTCGATGACCTGCACCGCGAAGCTGGGAGCAGGAATGTGATTGAACTACACGGCAACATCTTCAGGGTCAGGTGCACATCCTGCTCCTATCGAGAAAACCTGAAGGAGAGCGATACTCTTGAGGAGTTCCTCTCAATGGAAGGGCTCCCGAAGTGCCCTGAGTGCGGTTCCCTGCTCAGGCCCGATGTTGTTTGGTTCGGCGAGCCCTTGCCGAGGGAAGCCCTTGAAAGGGCCTTCGAACTGGCCGAGAGGGCAGACCTAGTGCTCGTCATCGGGACGAGCGGTGTCGTTTATCCGGCCGCTTACATACCCTACATCGTGAAGGAGAACGGAGGAAAGGTCGTTGAGATAAACGTCGAGAGGAGCGGGATAACGCCAATAGCAGACGTTTTCATCCGCGGAAAGGCGGGGGAGGTGCTACCCCGTATCGTTGAGCTCGTTAAGGAGGTGGTTGTATGAGACTTCTCCTGATAGGTTTTCCAGAGGAGGAAGTGCAGAGAATACTCAAGGAGACGGGCATACCCGTCATCCCGGTTCCGGAGCACTTCAAAGGCCTCAAGGTTAGGGAAATCCTTGAGAGGACATGCGAGAAGGCTGGCATATGGACTGACAGGAAGTTCGTGATAATGCACGGGGTCGACAACGAGACCCTTAAGAGGGTCATCTCGATAGTGAGGGGCATCTCGCGGGAGAGGGTCATATTCGCCACGACAACGGAGACGAGCCTTGAGTGGCCACTGGAGAGACTCCTCCACGAGCTCATCCAGGAGGACGAGTACTTCAGGGCAATGCGCGAGGCCAAGAAGCAGGTCCCTAGGGGCCCATACCTTGATCTGGGCATAGGCAAGGGTTAAATAGGGTCGGGACAACTGGTTGTGGGGAGAGGGATGATCAAGGCGGTCTTCTTTGACCTTGATGATACCATAGTTGATACAACGCGACTGGCCGAGATGGCGAGGAGAAACGCCATAGAGAACATGATAAGGCACGGCCTTCCCGTTGACTTCGATACCGCCTACGGTGAACTGCTGGAGCTAATAAGCGAGTACGGGAGCAACTTTCCGAGGCACTTCGACTACCTTCTCCGGAGGCTGGAACTCCCCTACAACCCGAAGTGGGTCTCTGCGGGAGTTATAGCGTACCACAACACCAAGATAGCCTATCTGAAGAGCGTTAGGGGGGCGAGGAGAACCCTGCTCCGCCTGAAGAAGGAGGGCTACGTTCTGGGCATAATAACCGACGGTGACCCCGTTAAGCAGTGGGAAAAGATACTCCGCCTTGAACTCGGCGAGTACTTTGACCACGTTTTCATCTCCGACGAGCTCGGCGTTAAAAAGCCCCATCCGAAGATATTCCAGAAGGCCCTTCAGAAAGCTAACTTGAAGGCCGGAGAGGCCGTGATGGTGGGGGATAGACTCTACTCGGACATCTACGGCGCCAAGAGAGTTGGCATGACAACTATCTGGTTCCGCTACGGAAAATACGCCGACAGGGAGCTTGAGTACAGGAAGTACGCGGACTTCACGATAAGCTCCCTTGAGGAGGTTCCGGGAATCGTTGGGAGGTTCAACTGTGAAGAAGAAAAAAGGAGTTCAGATAAGGAAGTTCATCCTGATTGACTCTGCTTACAAGTCCAGAATCCTGCGCGGGGACAAGGTGACGACGGTACGCTACGGGAACTATGAAGCCAAGCCGGGCAGCGAGGTTTACCTAGTGGTAACGCCGAGTGACACTGCTATAGCAAAGGTCAGGATAACGAAGGTCGAGCGGAAGAAGGTGAGAGAACTCACGAACAAAGACGCCAGGCTCGACGGCTTCTCCGACGTTAAGGAGCTTTTGAGGGAGCTGAACAAAATCTACGGCGAACTCTACGGCGATGATGAGGTTACCGTCATAGGCTTTGAGGTCGTCAAGCGCTTTAGAGATGGAATTCCGCTCAGGTGGCTTAAGGGTCTCAACTATCACGAGCCTGATGAGATAGCGAGGCTCTACCTCGAAAACCGGGAAAGGCTCAACTTCAACCGCGAGACTGATTTCATAATGCGCCGCATCTACAACGAGGGCCTCGGAAAGGCCGTGAGAACCTTCGGGCCAAAGAGGGTTCAGCAAGCCCTCCTCAAGGTCTATCACGGCCTCTACGCCGAGGGACTGATTTAGAAAAGCTTTTAATAATGTCCTCCTTCCAAGGCCCATGGAGCGGAAAGGGATTTTCCTTATGCTCACCGCCCTGCTCGCCCTTTTGCTCATCCTCCAGATAGGTGGTCTTTTCGAGAACATGAACCGGGCCGTTGATAGGGCCCTCCCCTCCGGAGGCCCGGCGGTTTCCCTTCTAACAGCTACGGCCTCAGGCATTACCATCCTCTACCTGCTCCTTCTCTTCATCCTTGACATCAGGAAGGAGGGGAGGCTCAGCAGGTTCACGCTGGAGCTTACCGTTGCCTTCATCATTTCGATGGTCATAGTGGCAATTCTCAAGGTTCTGACTGACCTTCCTAGGCCCGGGGAGGAGAGAGTAAGCTGGGGCATTTTCAAGCGCATCGGGCATCTCGGTTACTTCTCCTTCCCCTCCGGTCATACTACCAGGGCCTCGGTCTTCGCCTACTTCCTCGCGAAGCGCTGGAAAAGGCTCTGGCCACTCTGGTGGGGCTGGGCGATTGCGATAGCCCTCTCAAGGTTGCTCCTCCACGTCCACTGGTTCAGTGACGTGCTCTTCGCCCTCTTCCTCGGCCCATGGACGGGTCTGCTCGTCGAGCTGACCGAGAACAGGTGGCTACCCCTTTACAGAGCTCTTGTGAGAAAGCTCGGAGCGGAGGTGCTGGACGTTGAATGAGTTCCTTCAGGTTTTCCTGCTCTCTCTGATTCCGACATTCGAGGGGAGGTATGCAATAGTCTACGGCATAGGCCGGGGCTATCCCCTCTGGGAGACCCTTCTCTCGGCAACCCTCGGGGTTCTACTTCTCTCGCTCGTCCTTCCTGCGGTTTTACCCTACATAGACAGGCTCATGCTCTGGCTTGAGGGCACTACCTTGAAGAGAATAGCCCGCCTCTACCTATACTACATCGAGCGCGTCAGGAAAAAGGCCCACCCCTACGTAGAAAAGTGGGGCTTCTGGGGGCTCCTCCTCTTCGTTGCAGTGCCGTTGCCGGGAACGGGAGTGTGGACGGGTTCCCTCGCCGCCTACGTCTTCGGCATAGAGAAGAGGCAGACGGTTCCAGCTCTAATCCTCGGTGGCCTTCTGAGCATGGCCATAACCCTCGGGCCGACCCTTGGGCTGTTCGGATAAGGGGAAATCAGGAGAGCTCCCTCCCCATCGTCTCCTCACCAAGCGCAAGAACGTCCAGCGCTCCAGCTATCGCAACAACCGCTATAACCAGAACCGCCAGAGCGGCGCTCCCGGCTTCCATTATCTTCCCGGCCAGTATCGGCGCTATGCCACCTCCAATCCTCGCCATCGCCCCGGCCCAGCCCGTTCCTGTGCCCCTGACCTCAGTCGGGTAGAGCTCAGGGGTGTAGGCGTATATCGCTCCCCATGCACCGAGGTTGAAGAAGCTGAAGGCTATTGCGCTCCCCATTATCATCGCCTCCCTGGCCGAGCTGGCTGAGTAGTAGAAGGCTATGCCCGCTATGCCCGAGAGGAGCAGGTAGTAGGAGAGCGTCTTCTTCCTGCCTATCCTTTCGAGGAGGTAAGCGGCGCTCCAGTAGCCGGGGAGCTGTGCTATGGCCGTTATTATGAAGTACTGGAAGCTCTTGAAGACGGTTATGCCGAGAGTGGCCGAGAGGAACTTCGGGAGCCAGATGAAGAAGCCGTAGTAGGCGAAGGCTATGCTGAACCACGCGATGGTGAGCATGAGCGTCGTTTTGGCGTAGCCCCTCCAGAGGTCACTGACGGAGGCCTTTCTCCTTTCTTCGGGCTTCTCAAGTCTTACGCTCACCCCAAAGATTTTCCGTATTGTCTCCTCGGCCTCTTTGAGACGTCCCTTTGCAAGGAGGAAGCGGGGAGACTCCGGAAGAGCCAGGAGAGCCGGAAGGATAAGGATTATCGCGCCACCGAAGAGCAGTATGCTCCTCCAGTCGGCTTTTACGAGCAATGCCACGCCTCCGATTATTATCGTCCCGACCGCCCAGAAGCTCTCAAGGATTGAGATCATAGCGCCCCTTATCGAGCTGGGCATGAACTCGGCGAAGTATGAGCTCGCGACCGGGAGCGAACCTCCGAGGCCGAGGCCGACGATGAAGCGCAGAAGTATGAGCTGGTCAAGGCTTCCGGCAAATGAACTTATTATTGAGCCGAGCGAAAAGGTGGCAACCGCGAGAACCAGCGTCCTCTTCCTCCCGATCCTGTCTGCCAGATAGCCGAAGAGCCACGCCCCGAAGAGCATCCCGAAGAGCGCCGATGAGCCGAGGGAGCCGAGCTTGGCTAAGCTTCCCTGGAACTTGGGTTCCTTCTTCAGCAGAGCGATGACAAAGCCGGCCGAGATTGTGTTGACCGCTATGAAGGCCCACACCGTTCCGAGGATCGCTAAAAGCCAGTAGTGGAACTTATTCAAGCGGGAGTTTTCGATGGCCTCCATTTCCCTCCCCCCCCCCAATCGGGGTAGGGCAGGGGGAGTTTTAAGGGTTTCCCGGCCCAAAGCTTTAAATTCCCCTGCTAGAACACTCAGAGGTGGTTAAATGGACGTCCTGAGGAGGTTTAAGCTCCTCTTTTCCATGACCTACGCGGGATTCCTCGGAAACATTGCGGTGATATACTACCTTTCCCGTGGGCTGACCTACGGTGAGATAGGCCTTGCCACGGCCATAGCCGGGCTTGGATTTTTCCTCTTTGAGGTTCCCACTGGAGTTGTCGGTGACAAAGTGAGCAGGAAGACCAGCGTTCTAATCGGACTGTCAATAATGCCCCTTGCGACCCTTCTCCTTATCCTCCTCAAGAGTTTCTGGGTTCTTCTTGCCTCGGAGCTTCTTGGGACGCTGGGGGCTTCCTTTGTGAGCGGGAGCCTCCAGGCGTGGTTCTTTGACAATCTAAAGGCTGTGGGAATGGAGAGTCAGTTCAGGGAAATCTGGAGGTCAACCCAGAAGCTTTCCCTGGCTGTCAGCTCGACCACAACGGTACTCGGTGGATTTATCGCACAGTTCTTCGGGTTTGGTCCGGTCATAGTCCTGACTGCCCTTGTGCAGATCCTTCTAGTTCCTCTGGCCATGAGCATACCTGAGGTTGGATTTTCAAAGCCCGAAACCTCTTACACGCTCCACATTATAAATTCCTGGCGCGAGCTGAGAAAACCCGAGATCGCGTGGCTAATTGCCTACCTTCTCTCAGTTACCCTCGCCCTGAACCAGTTCAGGAAATTCTTTGAACCGTACCTCGGGAGCATCCTCGCGGTCTTTTTGGGCACAACTATTACACGAACCCTCGGGATTCTTGGACTCGTTGAGGTTCTCGTAAAAGTCATCCCCCGGTATGCAGGGGTTGCAGTGAAGGGAAAAATCGGGAGAGTTCTCCATGAGATCGCGCCCCTTGGAATCCCCCTCGCGACGGTTTTATCAGTTATTATTCCAAATCCCGTTCTTGTTGTTCTTCTTGGGGTTATTGCCACCCTCTTCGCATCAGCCTTTACCTTCAATTTCTCGGTGGAGTTCCAGAGGAGGATTTCAAGTGGGAAGAGGGCAACTGTAATTTCCCTTAGGAACATGGTCTTGGCACTCGTTACATCGGTGTTTTACATCATCTATGGCTTTGCGGTTGACTGGCTTGGACTGCGGGAGGCGAGGTTTTTCTTTGCAGTGTTTCTCTTAGGAATAGGCGTTGCCTTTAAGGTCATTCGAGCCCTCGGCGTCCTCGGCGATGTCCTCGACTGAGACATTTGACAGAAGATTGATAAAAAGATACGGGAACAAATCTTTAGGTTCTCAGAGTCCCTCCATCCTTCTTAGGACGATTACCTTTGCCTCGTCGAGCGCCAGCATCCAGGCGAGGGCGTAGCCCCAGATGAGGAGCGAAAGCTTCCAGCCTATCGGGGTCACGAAGATGCCGTAGACCACTATAAGTGTCGCGAGGACTTTTGTTATCACCGCCGACCAGAATAGGAGACTGCTCGGATAGGGCTTCTCCCAGAGGTGACCCCTCGCCCTCGTCACGAATATCGTCAGGTGTCCTGCCACCGCGAGCTTCAGGAAGATGAAGGACTGTATCTCTGGTCTGCTGAGCAGGAGAACCCTCTCAGCTATGTAGAACAGGAGGAAGGAGCTTATCACTCCGACGAAGCCGAGAAGTGTCGAGAGGACGAGGACCTTGTACATGTTCCAGCGGACGGGCTTTCTCGGTGTTACGACGTTGTCGTACGCTATGGCCAGTATAGGAGCGTCGTTGAAGAGGGCGAGGAGAACTATCATTATTGCCGTTATCGGATAGAAGTTAAAGACGAGTATGGCGAGGGTTATGAAGAAGAGGACCCTTATCGTCTCGGTTATGCGGTAGATGACGTAGCTCTCCATCCTCTGGAAGATTCTCCTTGCCTCTTCAATCGCGTGGGCTATAACCGACAGTCCCGGCTGGAGGAGGACAACATCCGCCGCTGCCCTTGCCGCGTCAGTCGCTCCCGAGACCGCTATACCACAGTTGGCCTTCTTGAGTGCGGGAGCATCGTTTACGCCATCGCCGGTCATGGCCACCATATGCCCCGCCCTCTGAAGTGCATCAACGATCCTGAACTTGTGCTCCGGGAAAACCTCGGAGAAGCCGTCGGCTTCCTCTACGAGCCTCTCAACTTCAGAATCGCGCTTCGCCTTGAGCAGTTCGGTCATGGACACTATCCTCGTCCCGAGACCTAGTATCTTCGCTATGTGCCTCGCTATCGCTATGTGGTCGCCCGTGACCATCTTGACATTAACGCCGAGCTTCCTTATGGCTTTTATGGCCCTCGGCGCGTCGTCCCTCGGCGGATCGAAGAGCGGGATTATACCCACGAACTCCCACTTACCGTCCCGTGTTCTCGCAACTCCAAGGGCCCTGTAGCCCTCTTCGGCGAGACTATCAACGACCTTTGTTGCCTCCTCCCTGAGCTTCTCATCCGCCTTGCAGAGGTCGAGAATAACCTGCGGTGCGCCCTTGGCTACCTTGAACTTCTCATCGTTGCTTATCTCTGCCTCGGTTCTCTTTATCACCGGGTCAAAGGGCGTGAAATGAACCTGCTTGAACTTCGATATTGCATCTCTAAGCTTGAACCTGTCGAGGGCCCTTAAAATCGCAAGGTCTATCGGGTCGTTGTCCTCTTCTCTGCTCGCCAGCGCACCATAGAAAACAACGTCCTCCTTTTTGTAGCCGTTGAAGGGAACAGGGTCTCCAACCGTCAGCTCGTTCTTCGTGAGCGTTCCAGTTTTATCGGAGCAGAGGACATCAACCCCAGCCAATTCCTCGATTGAGACGAGCTTCGTAACAACGGCCTGCTTCTTGGCGAGGTTCAAAGCACCTATCGCCATCGTTATTGAAAGCACCGCCGGCATTGCCGCTGGTATAGCCGCCACCGTCAGGACGAGGCTAAAGCGCAGGGCCTCGATGAGGCTCTCGTGCCTGTGGATAGCCACAATGAACACGACGGAGACGAGAAGGAGGGCGAGGATTATAAGGTAGTCGCCGACCTTGATGACCATCTTCTGGAACGAGCTGACCGTTTTAGCGCTCTCAACGAGCTGAACCGTCTTGCCGAAGTAGGTGTTCAGACCGGTTCCGGTGACAACTGCCGTCATTTCGCCCTTCTTAACGAGAGAACCTGAGAAGGCTATGTCCCCTATCTTTTTCTCAACTGGAAGTGACTCACCAGTGAGTGCCGATTCATCAACGAGAAGGTATTCACCCTCTATGAGCTTGACGTCAGCGGGGATTATGTCTCCCATCCTCAGGCGGATTATATCGCCCGGGACGAGCTCCCTCGCCGGGATGACTTTCCACTGGCCGTCGCGCAGAACCCTTGCCTTCAGCGCCATCTTCTGCTTGAGGTATTCGATAACGTTCTCAGCTTTGTGCTCCTCCCAGAAGCCGACGATACCGTTGAGAGCCAAAAGGGTCATGATTATCCAGAAGTCGGCCCAATGCCTTATTATCGCCGAAAGAACCGCTGCGAGCTCTATCATCCAAGGAATTGGACCCCAGAAGTATGAGAGAAACTTTATAACAGGGTTTACCTTCTTCTCAGGTATCTCGTTTGGCCCGTACTTCTCAAGCCTCCTCTTAGCTTCATCAGAGCTCAGTCCGTTTCTCGACGTCCCGAGATCCTTGAGAACCTCATCAACGCTAACGTGCTTGTAATTTTTTCCAACGACCATGTTCTCCCCCTTGGTCATATTCGAGGAAAGAGTATATAGGAATTTCGGGCATTTTCAAAATGAAACTACGACAAAATTAAAGATTAAGAAATCGTTCATCTGAAGGATTACAAGCCACTTTTTGATCATCCTTCACGTTCCAAAGTAAAAAATAAAAATCATTTCGTCGCCCTCGTTATGCCAACGTCCTTCACTAAGACGTAGGGCGTCGTTACCGGAGTTTCCACCTCCCACCAGTGGATGTGGTGGCTCTCCCTGCTCATGGCCTCGACCCTGCTTAAAATCCCGAGGAGGTTGTCGCTGACGCGGATGTTTCTAATCGGCTTCAAGTTGCCGTCCTCGATGAGGAAGATGCCGTCCCTAGGGATGGTCGAGAAATCACCGGTGACGTAGTTCTGGAAGCGCGTGTACCAGACGTTGGTTATGTAGATTCCCCGCTTAACCTCGCCGAAGAGCTCATCCTTTGAGTAGTCGCCGGGCTCAAGGACGACGTTCCATGCGTGGGGCATTATCAAGCCGGCGTTTGCCGTCGTCTCGGTCTTGTACTTCCTCGCTAAACTCGTGTTGAGGAGGAAGGTTTTGAAGGTTCCCTTCTCGATTATCGTCGTCTCCCTCGTTGGAACGCCCTCGTCGTCGAACTTTCTCGTGCCGTAGCCGTTCGGCATGTTGCCGACGTCCCTGATCGTAACAATCTCACTGGCAACCCTCTGGCCGAGTTTGCTCACGAAGGGCGAAAAGCCCGCCTCTGCAGCGTAAGCTGACGTCATGAAGCTCATGTAGCTCAGCAGGTTGGCAAAGGCAAGCGGGTCAAAGATGACGTCAAAGCGCCCTTCAGACCCCTGCTCCGGGTTTTTAGCTAAGCTCGCTATCTCGCCGGCCTTTCTTCCGGCCGATTCAGGGTCGAACTTTTTCAAAACCCTCACTGAGTTAGTCCCGTGGCCACTCTCAAGATCGCCGACGAAGGCTCTAACGCTTATCTCTATTCCCGTTCCTTCATCAAAGGCCTCCACACCGTTGCTCGTGGTGAGGTAAATCCTGTTGTGGTCGGTGTAGAGAACCCCGGCAACGCGCTTTGCCCCTTCCTCAAGGGCCGAGTTTATGGCGACCTCAACGTACTCGTTCGGCTCGTCGAGTTCGACGATGGCCTTATCAAAGGTCTCCGGAATGTCCTTATACTCGAACGGTCCCTCCGCTATTCCGTAGTAGTCCTCCTTCGGCGCCATGCCCCTCATGTTGCTCAGGAGCGTTTTGAGGGTGCGCTCGATGTTCTCCTCGCTCAGCTCGGTTATCGTCGTCCCGGCGATTCTCTTGTCAAGCTCGACGAAGAGCTCGACCTTCCTCTCGTGCCAGTTTTTCGCCACCGTTATCTCGTTGTTGGCGAATCTAACCTGCCTCCTGTTCGTTTCATAGGCGAGAACAACCACATCGCCGAAACCGAGCTCTTTGGCCTTCCTCAGGATGAAATCGTTAAGCTCGAACATTTCCACCACCTCAGTACCTCAGCGGTATATCGCGAAGCCTCGCGTGAGCACCGCCCATCCAGACCGGGACGCCCTGTCCGGGTTCGCCCTTTCCACAGGTTCCCGGGTAGAATTCGACGTCCTTCCCAACCGCGTCAACGCTGCTCCAGAGTGCCCTCGTCGTTATCTCAAGGATCGGCCTCTTTACCGGGTGCTTTATTTCTCCGTTCTCGATGAGATACGCTTCCCTGCCTATGTACCTCTGCTGGTACCTCCTGTCGTCTATGTTCCACTCGTTGAAGCTCACCATGTAGACGCCGAGCTTGACGTCTTCAATCAGCTCTTCAAAGCTGTAGTCGCCGGGTGCCAGATAGGTGTTGGCCATCCTCACGATCGGCTCGCGGTTGTAGTTGATTGCCCTCGCTGCTGCGTTCGACCTCTGGCCGAGCTTGTAGGCGTACTCGCGGTTGGTGAGGAACTCGGTGATGATTCCGTCCCTTATGAGATACCTCGGCCTCGCTTTTACGCCCTCGTCGTCGTAGAGGTAGAAGCCCCAGCTGTTCGGTATGGTCGGGTCGTCTATGACGGTAACTACCTCGCTACCAATCCTCTCGCCGAGCATGTCCGGTTTCACGAAGCTCTCTCCAGCCTGAGCAGCTTCCCTTCCAAAAATTCTGTCGGCCTCGTAGGGATGTCCAACGCTCTCGTGGACGGCTATGCCAGCTACCTCCGGACTTATAACGAGGTCAACCTTCTCCTCGGGCGGTTTCTTGCCCTCGTAGATGAGCTTTTTGAGCGCCTGCACGTCCTTGACGGCCCACTCCCAGGGCTCGTCCTTCTCGATGAGCTCTAAGCCACCTGAAAAGGCCCTTTCCACGAAGGGCGCCTGCTCCATCTGGCCGTTCTCGAAAACGACGAGGTTGTACATCATGGAGACGCGTGGGATGATGCTCTCGATGAACGCTCCGTCGCTGTTGGCTATTACCTTGTGCCAAACCTGGTCGGAGTAGCTTAGATAGCGCATCGGCACGTTTGCGCCGGTGGCCTTTACCTCTTCCTCGATTTTCCTGAGGAGCTCAAGCTTCTCCTCGGGAGAAACGTCGCGGAAGTCCTTGCGCATCTTGACCTCATAGTAAACCTCGTGGAAGTCCTCCTCTGAAAAGCGTATTGGCTCGTTCCTGACGCGGGAGGCAGATTTGGCGAGCTTTACGGCCTTCTTCACTGCCTCCTCCATGCTTTCCCTCGTGAGGACGTTCGTGCTTGCGAAGCCCATTCCTCCGCCGACAAGAACGCGAACTCCAATGCCCCTATCTGCCAGAATTTCCAGCCCCTCGGGAGAGCCATTCTTCATTGCCAGAGAAGTGCCGTTCTTCTCCTCAAAGCGGGCCTCGGCGTAGTCTGCGCCGAGGTCAAGGGCCTTCTCCACGGCGAACTCTACAAGTTCATGCATGCACACCACCTCGGATTACTGCATGGAATAGTGCTCGCTGGAGTATAAAATTCTTTCCGTTTAGATGGTGGTCGAAAAGGCGCGCAAGGGTTAAATTGGAGGGGATAGAGGAGCTCCTCAAGTTAAAGACTCGGGAGCTTGAATGGGAAAGGAAGAGAGGCTTAAGAAACTCTCCAGGGAAACTTTAGAGGGAGGAATGGAAAAGGCCAAGAAAGAGCTCGGCCTTTGAGGTGCCATTGATGGCCTGTGAACTCCAGTGGAAGAAACCGCCTATCCTCGTCATTAAATTGGCAAAATGGGAGAAGCTTTACAAGTAATCCTAAAACCGTTCTAAAACCTCTCCTCGCACTCGCACGGCTTCTTCCCGCAGTATGGGCAGACGCCGGGGTACTTCTTCTTTGCGGCATCTTCGAGGTCTATCCCGAGGAGGTTCGCCAAACTGGCTAGCCACGCCAAAACATCCGCGAACTCCTCCTCCATAGATTCCCTGTCCCTTTTCCTTATCGCCTCGCTCAGCTCTCCAACTTCTTCAACGAACCAGAGGAAGGTTCTCTCGACGCCTCGCTTAGAATCCTTGTGGAAGTATATCTCCCTGATCATCTGCTGGAATTCCCTTATCTCCATCTCCCTCACCCGAGGGGCTTAAAATCCACTCGCCAACTCGATTAGCTTCCTCATGTGGATTTTCGCGGTGTCGAAGACTTCAACCGGAACGTCGCCGGGCTTTATGGCAAGGGGAAGCTCTGTGCAGCCGAGGATAACCCCTTCGATGCCCTTTTCCCTCGCGTACCTCTCGACGAGGCTTAAAAGGTAGAGCCTGCTCCTCAGGTTCTCGAAGGCGAGCTCGTTAAATATTATCCGGTTGATCTCATCAATTTCCTCCTCTCCCGGCGTTACAACGTCGAAGCCCGCCTCCCGAAGGGCGTTCTTATAAAAGCCGGCCGTCATGGTGGTCTTCGTCCCGAGAAGGAGGACTTTCTTAACTCCTCTCCTCTCCATCTCCTCGATGAGGGCATCTATTATGCTGACCATCGGAACGTTCACCGCTTTTTGAACCTCAGGAAAGACTATGTGTGGCGTGTTGGCAGTCATGGCGATTATCTCAGCCCCAGCCCTCTCAAGGGCTCTCGCCGCGTTTATGAGGAGCTCCTTTCTCCCCTCCCAGCCCCGGGGGTTGT